>CAZREY010000252.1:0-4187 GCA_964599015.1 uncultured Thiobacillus sp. | reverse complement strand
TGGTCCGGACTGCGCCTCGCGGATCCGCTCCGGGAGGGCGGGCAGGCGGTGGTGGCGGGGCACCTGATCGCGCCCTCCGCCGAGTTCAGCGGCAGCGGGGCCAGTTCCGGACCCATTCCCGCGCCTCCGGCCGGGCAGGGCGGGGATGCGGGGGAACCGGCCTTCGTGCCCAATGCCTACCTGGCCATGGATCTGACCCCGGACCTCAAGCTGGGGCTGGGCCTGAACGCGCCCTTCGGCCTGGCCACGGAATATGACCCGCCCTGGGCGGGCCAGTCCCATTCCGTGAGGTCCGATCTGAAGACCTACAACATCAATCCTTCCCTGGCCTGGAAGATCAGCGAAGGCCTGTCCCTGGGCCTGGGCCTGAACTGGCAGCGCATCGAGGCCACGCTGAGTTCCGTGCACCCCGTGGCCGGGACCCCGCTGACCATGAAAGGCGACGATGACAGCTGGGGCTGGAACGCGGGTGTGCTGTGGCAGATGACCGACACGACCCGCGTGGGCCTGGCCTACCGCAGCCAGGTGGAGCATGTCCTGGAAGGCACGCTGGCGCCGGCCGGCATCCCCATCACGGCGGCCGTCACCCTGCCCGACACCGTATCCCTGAGCGTTTTCAGCCACCTGAGCCCCGCCTGGGATGTATTGGCGGACATCACCCGCACCGGCTGGAAGAGTTTCGACGAATTGCGGGTGCTGCCCGCGGCCGGCGGCGCCCCCCTGTCCCTGGTGACCGAGAACTGGGAAAACGCCTGGCGCTATTCCCTCGGCTTCAATTACCACACCGGGCGCAACCTGACCTGGCGCTTCGGCGTGGCCTACGATGAAGCGCCGGTGCCCGACGCGGCCCATCGCACCCCGCGCATCCCGGATGCCGACCGCGCCTGGCTGGCCCTGGGCGTGCAATACAGGGTGTCGCCGCGCTCGACCCTGGACTTCGGGTATGCCCACCTGTTCGTCGACGACGCGCCCATCAGCCACTGCGAGCCGGAGGCCACCTGCCCCGCCGCCGGGGTCACCCTGACGGGCACCTTTGACAACCACGTGGACATCCTCAGTTTCCAGTACACCCACAACTTCTGACACAAGCCATGTCCCGCACCCTCTTTTCCGCCCTGGTTGCCGCCTGCCGGAAGTTCGGCCGCTCCACCCCCGGCCAGTGGGAAGACCAGAAGCCCGGCGCCTATGCCTACGGCGACCTGCTGAAGATGACCCTGGCCCTGGGGCGCCTGTCCGCCAAGGTCACGGCCACGGGGGAGCACGTGGGGGTGCTGATGCCCAACCTGGCCTCCACCCTGGGGCTCATGATCGGCCTGTCCGCCTTCCGCCGCGTGCCCTGCATGCTCAATTTCACGGCCGGCACGGAGGGTATGCAGAACGCCTGTCACGCCGCCGGGGTGGCCACGGTGATCACCTCCCGGCTGTTCCTGAAAAAGGCGGGGCTGGAGGAGACCGTCCAGGCCCTGCGGCATGTCCGCCTGGTCTACCTGGAGGACCTGCGGGACGAGTTCGGCCTGGCCGACAAGCTCTGGCTCATGGGCTTCGCCTTCTGGTTTCCCCTGGCCGCGGTGCCCCGGGGCGATACGGAGGCCCCCGCCGTGGTGATCTTCACCTCCGGCTCGGAAGGCAAGCCCAAGGGGGTGGTGCTGTCCCACCGGGCCCTGCTGGCCAACGTGGACCAGATCATGAACTTCCTGCCCATCGGGCCGGAGGACAAGGTGTTCAACTGCCTGCCCGTGTTTCATTCCTTCGGCCTCACGGCGGGCACCCTGCTGCCCCTGGTCAGCGGCGCCCGCCTGGTGCTGTACCCAACGCCCCTGCACTTCAAGGAGATTCCCAAGCTCATCGGCGAGAAGCAGGCCACGGCCCTGTTCGGCAGCAGCACCTTCCTCAGCCATTACGCCCGCCACGCCGAGCCGGAGGACCTGAAATCCCTGCGCTACGTGGTGGCGGGGGCGGAGAAGCTGGCGGAGCCGGTGCGCCGCGCCTGGAAGGACCGGTTCGGCGTGGACGTGCTGGAAGGCTACGGGGCCACCGAGACCGCCCCGGTGCTGTCCGTGAACCGGCCCCAGGACAACCGGCCCGGCACCGTGGGCCGCCTGCTGCCCGGCATCGAGACGCGCGTCGTGCCGGTGGAGGGCATCGAACGGGGGGGCGAGCTGCATGTGCGGGCCCCCAACCTGCTGTCCGGCTACTACCACTACGACAACCCCGGCGTGCTGGCCCCACCCTGGTCCAGCCTGGGGGAGGGCTGGTACAACCTGGGGGACGTGGTGGAACTGGACGCGGACGGCTACCTCACCATCCTGGGCCGGCTCAAGCGCTTCGCCAAGGTGGCGGGGGAGATGATCTCCCTGGAGGTGGTGGAGGCCCTGGCCCGGTCGGTGTCGCCCGAGGCCCTCCATGCCGCCACCTGCGTCCCCGACCCGGGACGGGGCGAATCCATCATCCTGTTCACCACGGACGGGGCCCTGGCCCGGGAGTCCCTGGCCCAGGCCGCCAAGGTCCACGGCCTGCCCGAAATCGCCCTGCCCCGGCGCATCCGCGTGGTGGAAAGCCTGCCCGTGCTGGGCACCGGCAAGGTGGATTACGTGCGCCTGAAGGCCCTGGCCGGGGAGGCCGCCTGATCACGCCTCTTGAAACCGCCGAACGCGGCTAAATATAAGAAATCGTTGATATAATCCGCCCAATTTCGCCATAGGAGCCCCTCATGCCCATCTATGCCTACAAGTGCGCCGACTGCGGTTTCGAGCAGGACGTGATGCAGAAGGTCAGCGACGCCCCCCTCACCGACTGCCCCCAGTGTGGCAAGGCCGGCTTTGCCAAGCAGCTCACCGCCGCCGGCTTCCAGCTCAAGGGCAACGGCTATTACGCCACGGACTTCAAGAACGGTTCCAAGCCCGCCGAGGCCCCGTCCCCGGCCTGCGGCACGGGGGCCTGCCCGGCCTGCGCCGGCTGATTCCCAGCCCACCCGCCTATCGGGCAAACGCCTGCGCGTTTGCCCGATTTGTTTATAAGAAACCATGGCCGCGCTTAAACGCTACTTCCTGACCGGACTGCTGGTGCTGGTGCCCCTGGGCATCACCTTCTGGGTGATGACAGCCCTGCTGGACATGATGGACCAGACCCTGCTGCTGCTGCCGGAGCACTGGCGGCCGGAGGTGTGGCTGGGGGTGCGCATCCCCGGCCTGGGAGTCATCCTCACCGCCGGCGTGGTGCTCGTCACCGGCCTGCTGGCCGCCAACCTGCTGGGCCAGCGCCTGGTGGCCCTGTGGGAGGGCCTGCTCAACCGCATCCCCGTGGTGAAGTCCGTCTACGGCAGCGTCAAGCAGGTGTCCGACAGCCTGTTATCCGGCACCGGCATGGCCTTCAAGAAAGTGCTGCTGGTGCACTACCCCCACCCCCAGGCCTGGTCCCTGGCCTTCCAGACCAACGTGCCGGAGGAAGTGGCCAACAAGTTGCCCCGGGACCATGTGGCCGTGTTCATTCCCACCACCCCCAGCCCGGTGAACGGCTTCTACTTCTACGTGCCCCGGGACGAAGTCATCGAGCTGGACATGAGCGTGGACGCCGCCCTCAAGGCCATCGTCTCCATGGGCGTGGTGACTTCCAACATGAAACCTTCCGCCAACGACTACCCCGGCGATTAAGACCAGGACCGAACTATGCGTACTTTCTACTGCGGCGCCGTGAACGCCGACCACATCGGCCAGACCGTCACCCTCTGCGGCTGGGCCCATCGCCGGCGCGACCACGGTGGCGTCATCTTCATCGACCTGCGGGACCGGGAAGGCATGGTGCAGGTGGTGATCGACCCGGACACCCCCGAGGCCTTCAAGGTGGCGGAAGACACCCGCTCCGAGTTCGTGCTGAAGGTGGTGGGCAAGGTGCGGCCCCGGCCCGCCGGCACCGAGAACCCAAACCTGCCCACGGGCATGGTGGAGGTGCTTACCCAGAGCCTGGAAGTCCTCAATCCCAGCCTCACGCCCCCGTTCCAGATGGACGAGGACAACATCAACGAGAACATCCGCCTGCAATACCGCTACCTGGACCTGCGCCGGGCCCCCATGCAGCACAACATGCGCCTGCGCTACCGGGTGGCCAAGCTGATGCGGGACTACCTGGACCGGCACGGCTTCATGGACATCGAGACCCCCATGCTCACCCGCTCCACGCCGGACGGGGCC
>CAZREY010000251.1:0-4203 GCA_964599015.1 uncultured Thiobacillus sp. | reverse complement strand
CAACCTGGAAATCTCCCTGGAAGAGGCCACCAGGGGCACGGAGACCAAGATCCGGGTACCCGTGCTGGCCGAGTGCGAGCACTGCCACGGCACCGGCGCCAAGCCCGGCACCGAGCCCACCACCTGCCCCACCTGCGGCGGCCACGGCCAGGTGCGCATGCAGCAGGGCTTCTTCTCGATCCAGCAGACCTGCCCCCGCTGCCATGGCAGCGGCCGGGTCATCTCCGACCCCTGCACCCACTGCCACGGCGAGGGCCGGGTCAAGAAGCACAAGACCCTGTCCGTGCGCATCCCCGCCGGGGTGGACGAGGGCGACCGCATCCGCCTGTCCGGGGAGGGAGAGGCGGGCATCAACGGCGGCCCGCCCGGGGACCTGTACGTGCAGATCCACCTGAAGGCCCATCCGGTGTTCCAGCGGGATCACAACGACCTGCACTGCGAACTGCCCATCTCCTTCGCCACCGCCGCCCTGGGGGGGGAGATCGAGATTCCCACCCTGGACGGCCACGCCACCATCAAGATTCCCGCCGAGACTCAGTCCGGCAAGGTCTTCCGCCTGCGGGGCAAGGGCATCAAGGGCGTGCGCAGCGACCACCACGGCGACCTGATGGCCCACGTGGTGGTGGAAACGCCGGTGAACCTCACGGAGCGGCAGAAGGAACTGCTGCGTGAGTTTGAAACCTGCTGCTCCGACCACGAAGGCAAGCACAATCCCCGCGCCAAGGGCTTCATGGACAAGGTGAAGGAATTCTTCGCGCAGTAGTGGGTAGTGGGCAGTCCGGAGGGGCGCGGCGAGTCCGGATTACGTTTACGGATAACCGCGAAACATGAGGCGGTAGGAGGTCCGCTTGCGGGCCGAATCCTTGTGCGTCCTCCACATCGTGTTCGCGCCGCAAGCGGCGCTCCTACCCGGTTTCATCGGCGGAGGCGGCTTCGGCCTTGACGGGTTCGATTCTCCTTACCCCGTATTCCTGATCAATCAGCCTATCCGCATATTCTGGGCTGCTGTTTTGTGGGGGACAGGCCACTGGCTATCATCCGGCCATGCCCCATTACCTGCCCCTTTCCCGCGTCGCACGCCTGGTGGGCCAGCCCCGCAGCGTCATCCAGCGCATGATCCACGATGGCGAACTGTCCACCTTCGACGGCATGGTGGACATGGAGGAACTGCTGCGGGTCTTCCCGGACGTGCGCTGGGAAGAGGAGGGGGACTGGAAGCGGGTGGAGGAGATCAAGGCCAAGGCCTTCGCCCGACGGGTCTATGAGCGGGCCCTGCCGGACAAGGAGGTCCTGGCGGAACGCCTGTACGAGATGGGCAAGGAGTTCGCCGCGGCCAAGTCCCTGCTGCTGCATTACGACGCGGTCTTCCGCTTCCTGCCCGACAAGCTGGCGGACGTAGCGGAAACAGGAGGCGAGGCCACCCGGCAAGCCGTCGCCGATGTGAAACAGTGGCTCATGCGCGAAATGGAGGCGGCCCCCGACGAGGCCGACCGTGCCGAGGCGCTGCTGGCCCAGGAAAGCGTGATGCGCATCATGTCCGCCACCGTAACCGTGCAACCCTCCGGCCACGAATTCTTCGTGGAAGGCAACGACACCGTGCTGGAGGCCGCCCTGCGGGCCGGCATCCCCCTCAACTACGGTTGCAGCAACGGCAACTGCGGCGAGTGCAGGGTCCGGCTCCTGTCCGGCCAGGTGAAGAAGGTCCACCCCCACGATTTCACCCTGAGCGAGGCAGACAAGGGAAGCGGCGACTTCCTCATGTGCTCCTATACGCCGGTGACCGATATCGTCATCGAGGCCAGCGTGGCGGGGGCGGACGACATCCCCCAGCAAAGCATCCCCGCCAAGGTGAAGGCGGTGGAGATCATCAACGAGCAGGTGGCCGCCCTGCACCTGCTGGCCCCCCGCAGCCAGCGCCTGCGCTTCCTGGCGGGCCAGTATGTGACCCTGAGCGCGGACGGCACCGAGGGCGACTACTACGTGGCCAGCTGCCCCTGCGAGGATCGGCACATCGAGTTGCACATCCGCCGGGACAGCCGCCCCTTCGCGCGCAAGGTGTTCGAAAGCCTGGGCAAGGAAGACCCGGTGCGCATCGATGGGCCCCACGGCCATTTCGTGATGAAACTGGATTCCCGCCGCTCGGTCATCTTCGTGGCCTGGGGCGATGCCTTCGCTCCCATCAAGAGCCTGATCCAGCACGCCATGAGCCTGGAGCTGGCCGAGGCCATGCACCTGTACTGGGTCGAGGACGGGCTGGGCCACTACCAGGACAACCTGTGCCGGGCCTGGGCGGATGCCTACGACAATTTCGCCTACCACCCCTTGTCCGGGGAGGCCGAGCCTGACGCCATTGCCGAGGCCATCCTGAACCTGCACGACGACCTGTCCCGCACGGACATCTATGCGGCGGGTCCCACCGCCCTGGTCCAGGCCCTGGAGGCGGGAGCCTTCGCAAGAGGCCTTTCACCCCTGGGCTGGCATGGGGAAATCGTCGACTGAAGCGGTATACACTGGCGCCCATCGCCGAGAGCTGGCCAATCCCAGATGAAGCAGCCGCGTCCCTTTTTCCTCAATCTGCTGGCCATCCGCCTGCCCGTGGGGTCGGTCGCCTCCATCCTGCACCGGGGCAGCGGCGCCCTGCTGGCCCTGTTCACGCCGGTCCTGCTCTATGGACTGATGCTGTCGCTGCGATCCCCCGAGGATTTCCAGGCCCTGGCGGATTGGGTGGGCGGCGGGTTCGGAAAGCCCGCCACGCTGCTCATCGCCTGGGCCCTGGCCCACCATTTCCTGGCCGGCCTGCGCCACCTGGGTTTCGACCTGGGGTGGGGCGAAGACCGCCGCGCATCCCGCTTCACCGCCTGGCTGAGCATCGTCCTGGCCCTGGCCGTCACCGGCCTGGTCACCCTGGGGGTCATGGCATGAGACGGACAGGCGGGGCCCGCCGGGGCCTGGACATGTGGCTGACCCAGCGGGCCAGCGCGGCGTACATGGCCCTGTTCATTCCCCTGTTCATCGTCCTGGCCTGGAACGCCGCGCCCCTGGACTACCCGGCCTGGAGAGGGCTCTTCGCGCCGCTGCCCATGAAGCTGGGCACCCTGCTATTCGTGGTGTGCCTGCTGGTGCATGCCTGGATCGGCCTGCGGGAAATCTTCATCGATTACGTGCATGTCCTGCCCCTCAGGCTGGCCTTGTACTTCGCCTTCTGGACAGCCTACGCCGCCTGTCTGGTGTGGACGGTGGACATCCTCTGGAGTGTGAATTGATCCCCAAACGGACTTTCGATGCGGTGATCGTCGGCGGTGGCGGCGCGGGCCTGCGGGCGGCCCTGCAGCTGGCCCAGGCCGACCTGAAGGTGGCGGTGCTGTCCAAGGTCTTCCCCACCCGCTCCCATACCGTGTCCGCCCAGGGGGGCATCACCGCCGCCCTGGCCAATGTGTCGGAAGACAACTGGCACTGGCACATGTACGACACGGTGAAGGGCTCCGACTACCTGGGGGACCAGGACGCCATCGAGTTCATGTGCCGCAACGCCCCGGCGGCGGTGTACGAACTGGAGCACATGGGCCTGCCCTTCTCCCGCCTGGACAACGGCAAGATCTACCAGCGCCCCTTCGGCGGCCAGTCCAAGGAATACGGTGGCGAGCAGGCCGTGCGCACCTGCGCCGCCGCGGACCGCACCGGCCACGCCCTGCTGCATACCCTGTACCAGCGCAACATCGCCGCCCGCACCCAGTTCTTCGACGAGTTCTTCGCCCTGGACCTGGTGCGGGACACGGAGGGCTACATCCTGGGCGTGGTGGCCCTGGAGATCGAAAGCGGCGAACCCTGGCTGTTCGAGGCCCGCACCACCCTGCTGGCCACGGGGGGCGCCTGCCGCATCTTCCGCCATTCCACCAACGCCCACATCAACACCGGCGACGGCCTGGGCATGGTGCTGCGGGCGGGCCTGCCCCTGGAGGACATGGAGTTCTGGCAGTTCCACCCCACGGGCATCCCGGAGGTGGGCAGCCTCATTACCGAGGGGGTGCGGGGGGAGGGGGGCTACCTCATCAACAAGGACGGCGAGGCCTTCATGGCCCGCTATGCCCCCAACGCCAAGGACCTGGCCTCCCGGGATGTGGTCTCCCGGGCCATCGCCCAGGAGATCCTGGCGGGCAGGGGATGTGGCGAGCACGGCGACTATGTCTACCTGAAGATCGACCA
>CAZREY010000250.1:0-4226 GCA_964599015.1 uncultured Thiobacillus sp. | reverse complement strand
CAGCTCGGCTACATGGTGATGGCCGTCGGACTTCATGGCCCCACGCCCGCCATGGCCGGCTGTCATTAAAACGTCACCAAACCGTCATAAGATGCCCGAAACAAGTAATGGAGCCTGCAATGGCGGCGAACATTTTGGTGGTGGAGGACGAACCCGGCATCCAGGAAGTCCTCAAGTTCAACCTGGGGCACCACGGTCACCATGTGTCCGTGGCCGCCAGCGGCGAGGAGGCCCTGGGCCTGCTCAACGGCATCCTGCCGGACCTGATCCTGCTGGACTGGATGCTGCCCGGCATCTCCGGCATCGAACTGGCGCGTCGCATCCGCGACGACGGCCGCCTGAAGGCCGTGCCCATCATCATGCTCACCGCCCGCACGGAAGAGCGGGACAAGGTGGCGGGCCTGGAAACGGGGGCGGACGACTACCTCACCAAGCCCTTCAGTCCGGCGGAGCTGAATGCCCGCATCAAGGCCGTGCTGCGCCGGCGCGCGCCCCAGATGACCGAGGACGTGGTGGCCATCGCCGGCCTGCGCCTGGACCCGGCCGCCCATCGCGTCACCGGCGACGGCCAGCCCCTGGACATGGGTCCCACGGAATTCCGCCTGCTGCACTTCCTCATGACCCATACGGAGCGGGTCTATTCCCGCTCCCAGCTCCTGGACCAGGTATGGGGCGACCATGTGTTCGTGGAGGAACGCACCGTGGATGTGCACATCCGCCGCCTGCGTTCCGCCCTGGAACCCACGGGCCATGACCGGCTGATCCAGACCGTGCGCGGCGCCGGCTACCGGCTCTCGGCCACGGAAGCCGGCGGCAAGTAGAATTACGGCATTGTTCCCCGCCTGAAGACCTCCATGCCGTCCTTCTGGTGGCGTCCGTTGCTGGCCGTGGCCGGCATCGGCGCCCTGGCCCTCGTCCTGTCCGTGAAGAGCCCGCCGGGGACCGGGTGGGCGTTGTTCGCGGCCGGGTTGATCGCCTATCTGGTCTACCACCTGCGCCAGCTCAGCAAACTGGATGCCTGGCTGGCCTCTCCCGGACAACGTCCCATGGTGGGCGACGGCGTCTGGGGCGATGTGCTGTATCGCCTGGAAAAGCTGCTGCGCGCCGGCCAGGGCAACCAGCAGAAGGCCGTCGCCGAACTGGAGCGCATGCTGGAGGCCACCCGCAACCTGCCGGACGGGGTGGTCATCCTGGACGAAGACAGCCGCATCCTCTGGCTCAACGACGCCGCCGAGCGCCTGCTGGGCCTCTCGCCCCTGCGGGACGTGGGCCAGTTCGTGCCCTACCTGCTGCGCCAGTCCCGCTTCATCGGCTGGCTGCAGGAAGAGGATTTCTCCCGCACCCTGCACATGGAATCCCCGTCCCTTCCCCAAAGGACCCTGGAGCTGCAACTGGTGCCGCTGCCCCGGGGACAGAAGATGCTGCTGGCCCGGGACATCTCCGAACTGGCCCGGGTGGAGGCCATGCGCCGGGACTTCGTGGCCAACGTGTCCCACGAGCTGCGCACCCCCATCACCGTCATCGTCGGCTTCCTGGAGGCCTTCGACGAAATGGAGCATCCCGACCCCGCGGAATTCCGCAGGCACATCCCCCTCATGCGGGAACAGAGCGACCGCATCCGCCGCCTGGTGGACGACCTGCTCACCCTGGCGCGGCTGGAGACGGAACCGGAAAGCAGGGAGGAGGCGGTGGACATGGCCGCCCTGACCCACCGTCTGGCGGACGAGGCCCGCACCATGAGCCAGGGCAAACACCGGATCCACATGGAGATCGAAAGCCGGATGCGCCTGCTGGCCAGTCCCCAGGAGCTCTACAGCGCCCTGGCCAACCTGGTCTCCAATGCCGTGCGCTACACCCCGGCGGGGGGCCGCATCACCCTGAAGTGGCACATCGGCCCCCAGGGGTCGGGCCTGTTTTCGGTGACGGATACCGGCGAGGGCATCGAGGCCCAGCACATCCCCCGCCTGACGGAACGCTTCTACCGGGTGGACCGGGGCCGCTCCCGGGCCACGGGCGGCACGGGCCTGGGCCTGGCCATCGTCAAGCACATCCTGCAGCGCCACCAGGCCCGCCTGCGCATCGACAGCACCGTGGGCAAGGGCAGCACCTTCACCGCCGCCTTCCCGCCGGACCGCCTGGTCCCGGAATCCCCCGCCCTGCCCACGGCACAAGGGCAGGATTAAAGGCGCTGCTCGAGGCGGGTCAGCCCAGCAGTCCGGCGAGTTTTTCCCCCAGCCGGGACTGGATATCCTTGCTGGCCATGGGATTGGCGATATTTCCTTCCCGCCGATGGGGGGCCCAGATGGCATCCGGGAAGTTCACGTCCTCCACCCAGCGGGGGATGACATGCCAGTGCAGATGGGGCACCACATTGCCCAGGCTGGCGAGGTTGATCTTGTCCGGCCGGACCACATCCCGCACGGCCACCTCCACCGTGAACACCGTCTCCATGAGGCGCAGTCGGTCGGAGGAATGCATGTCGCTCATTTCCCTGACGTGGGCATTGAGGATGACACGACAGAAGCCCGGGTAGTGGGCGTCCTCCACCCAGACCACGCGGCAGAAATCGTCCCGCCACAGCACCACGCCGCCCTCCCCGTCGCACAGGGGGCAGCCTTGCGCGGCCATCACAGCAGCACCCGTTCGATGCCGCCGGCGTTGGCGCGGCTGACGAAGTCCCGCTGCCAGTCCTCGCCCAGGCGGGCCTTGGCCAGTTCCACCACGATGTAGTCGGCGGCCACGCCGTTGTCCTCGCTGTAGCGGTTGAGGCCCTGGAGGCAGGAGGGGCAGGTGGTCAGCACCTTCACGACCTCCGCGCCCGCCTGGCGCTGGGCCTCGGCCCCCTTGTCCAGTTCCTCCGCCTTGCGCATGCGCACCTGGGTGGCGATGTCCGGCCGGCTGGCGGCGAAGGTGCCGGCCTCGCCGCAGCAGCGTTCCGCCAGTTTCGTATCGTCCCCCACCAGGGCCTTCACCGTGGCCATGGGGCTCTGCTGCTTGAGGGGCGTGTGACAGGGGTCGTGGTAGAGGTACTTCACGCCCGGCACGCCCTCCAGCTTCACCCCCTTCTCGTTCAGGTACTCGTGGATGTCCATGACCCGGCAGCCGGGGAATATCTTGTCGAACTGGTATTCCTCCAGCTGGTCCAGGCAGGTGCCGCAGGACACCAGCACGGTCTTGATGTCCAGGTAGTTGAGGGTGTTGGCCACCCGGTGGAAGAGCACCCGGTTCTGCATGGTGATGGACTCGCCCTTGGCCCGGTCGCCGGTGGCGATCTGGGGATAGCCGCAGCACAGGTAGGTGGGGGGCAGC
The DNA here is from genome assembly GCA_964599015.1 of uncultured Thiobacillus sp. Taxonomy (GTDB): domain Bacteria; phylum Pseudomonadota; class Gammaproteobacteria; order Burkholderiales; family Thiobacillaceae; genus PFJX01. Next base: position 917 of record CAZREY010000250.1, on the reverse strand, counting down.
ACGGTCTGGGCCCCCAGCTCGTAAAGCCAGGCCAGGGTGGCCAGGCCCACCTGGGAGAACAGGCGCTCGGAACCGCAGCCGGGGAAGTAGAACACGGCGTCCGAGTCCTCGTTGACCTTGGCCGGGTCCCGCAGCACGGGCACCACCTTGGGATCATTCAGGTTCAGCAGCTGGCGCGGCGTCTTGCCCGGCAGCAGGCGGCCGTCCGGCAGCTTGCGGTTGAAGAAGTGGATGACCTGGGTCTTCGCGTCCGGCTTGCCCACGCTGGCGGGGGGATGGCGCATGGCCTCCCTCACGGCGGGAACCCGGCGCATCACCATCGCGCCCATCCTTTGCCCCAGGTAGCCCAGCTGGATGGCCCCCTTGCGCAGGACGTGGATGGCATCGGCATCGGAGGTGTCCAGGAAGGCCCGGGCCAAGCGGGAGGCCGGGGCCACCCGCTTCTTGCCCGCGGCGTTGAGGAAATTGCGCATGGCCACGGAAACATCGCCGAAGTCGATGTCCACCGGGCAGGGGTTCTTGCACTTGTGGCACACGGTGCAGTGGTCGGCCACGTCGTCGAACTCGTCGAAGTGGCGCAGGGAGATGCCCCGCCGGGTCTGCTCCTCGTAGAGGAAAGCCTCTATCAGCAATCCGGTGGCCAGGATCTTGTTGCGGGGCGAATACAGCAGGTTGGCCCGGGGTACGTGGGTGTTGCACACGGGCTTGCACTTGCCGCAGCGCAGGCAGTCCTTGATGGAGTCGGCGATGGCGCCGATCTCCGACTGCTCCATGATCAGGGATTCCAGCTCCAGCAGGCTGAAGGACGGGGTATAGGCATTGGACAGGTCGCCGCCCGGGGCCAGCTTGCCCTTGTTGAAGCGGCCCTCCGGGTCCACCCTGGCCTTGTACTCGGCGAAGGCGGCCAGGGCCGTCTC
>CAZREY010000249.1:0-4244 GCA_964599015.1 uncultured Thiobacillus sp. | reverse complement strand
TCCACCGGGTCGCCCATGGGCGCCACCCGGGTCACGCTGATCTCGGTCCCCGGCGTCAGGCCCATGGAGAGCAGCTTGCGACGGTAGGCGCCACCGCCTTCGAGAAATCCGGCCACCTTGGCGCGGTCGCCCACTTGCAGGTCCTTGAGGGTCATGTCGTTACTCCTGGGGAGTGGATAGTGGGAAGTAGGGAGTAGGGAAAACCATCACTTCCCCCGCCCCACTTCCCACTGCCTACTTCCCATTTCCCAACAACTCCACCATCACCTTGTGGGCCATGCCGCCCCCCAGGGCGAAACGGGTCTCGCCCCGGGAGACCACCACCCCGCCGCCCTGGCGCTGGCGCACGGTGAGCTCGCTGCCCACGTTGAGCCCCATCTCGGTCATGCGCTTGTCCAGGCCGGCGCCGCCCCGCAGGGCCACCACGCGCACGTGGGTGCCTTCGTCGGCCATGCTGAGGGGGAACGGTGCGGCCATGGCGTGGGCCTCAGAGCAGGGCGCCGATGAGCTTGGTGGCGGTGCGCTGGGCCAGGGCGCCCACCAGGGCCTTGCCGAACAGATCGGTGACGCCTTCCTTGCGCGTCGCGGCGCGGGCGCTGTGGACGCCGGCGTTGGCATGCAGGCAGCCCGCCTGCTCCAGGGTGGCCAGCAGGTCCGCCTGGGTGTGCAGTTCCGGGTCGTAATGCACGGTGAGGCTGCCGGCGTGGCCGTTGAGCTGCACCAGCTCCACCCCCTTCATGGCCTGAAGCGCGGCCATGGCCTTGCGGGCCCGCTCGCCCTGGCATTTGAAATGGGCGCCCTTGATGCGCAGGCGGCCGGGGGTGTGATGCATGTACTTGATGGCGGTCATGGTCCTACTCCTCTCGAAACGACAGTTGAATCCGGGAAGTTCCGGCGCGGCGCCTGACTTCCCTGTGGGGTTGAAACGGGTTAATCACGGTTTGTCCATCAGGCATCCTCGTGGCCCCGGCAGGAGCGCCGCTTGCTGCGCGAAACGTAGGGCTCGGCCCGCGAGCGGGCCTCCTACCACCCAATGGACAAGCTGTGTTAATGCTTCTGACTCTCAACAAAGGGCCCAAAAAAAAGGGGCGAGCAACCATGCTTCAGCCCCCCTCGGCAATGCCGGTCCGGCCGGCGGGCAATCCCGCCCCGGCCACGGCGCGCAGCAGCACGCCGATGGTGGTGCCGTTGTGCAGCACGGCGCTCATCACCGGCGACAGCCAGCCCAGCACCGCGCCCGCCAGGACGGCGGTATTCACGCCCACCGCCACGTTGAAATTGCTCTTGATCAAGGCCATGGTGCGGGCGGCGATCTCCCGGGCATCCGCCACGGCGGTGAGCCGGTCATCCATGAGCACGATGTCCGCCGTGGCCCGGGCAATGTCCGCGCCACGGGGCATGGCGATGCCCACCTCCGCCACGGACAGGGCGGGTCCGTCGTTGATGCCGTCACCGACGAAGGCCACCTTGCGGCCATCCGCCTGGAGGGCCTTGATGATCTCCGCCTTCTCTTCCGGCGCCACTTCCGCGTGGACCTGGTCCAGGCCCAGTTCCGCCGCCAGGGCTTCCGCTTTGCTGCGCTTGTCACCGGTGATCATCACCAGCCGGGTGATGCCCTGGGCACGCAGCCGCTTGAGGGCGTAGGCGGCGTCGGCCCGCAGGGTGTCCCGCAATGCGACAAGCCCAATCGGCCCGCCTTTCCGCCGGCCTTGGGCGGCGGCGCCCACGTAAAGCAGGGTCTTGCCCTCCTCCTGGAGCCGGTCGATGACGGCCTCATGCTCGGCGAAGGAAACACCGTGATGCTCCTCCAGGAAGTGGCGGCTGCCGATGATCACCCGCTTGCCTTCCACATCCGTAGACAGGCCGTGGGCCACCAGGTAGTCCACCTCGCCGTGGGTGATGTGCTTCAGGTCCCGTTCCCTGGCCGCCTCCACGATGGCCTGGGCCAGGGGGTGGCTGGCGTGCTCCTCCACCGAGGCCACCAGGGCCAACAGGGCGTCCTCGGTGAGATGCCTCGTGCCCAGGGCCACCACGTCGGTGACCACCAGCTCGCTGTGGGTGAGGGTGCCGGTCTTGTCGAACACCACCGTGTCCACCTCCGCCAGGTGTTCGATGGCGCCGCCGCCCCGCATCAGCACGCCGTGGGTGGCGGCCCGGTACATGCCGGACTTGAAGGCCATGGGCGTGCCCAGCTTGAGGGCGCAGGAGTAGTCCACCAGGAACACGGACTCCAGCCGGGTCAGGTCCCGGGTCAGGGCGTAGACCAGGCCGCCGGTGATAAGGGTGTACCACACGCGCTTGTCCGCCAGTTCCTCGGCCATGCGCTGGGTGTCGGAGCGGCTGGCCAGGGAGGACTGGATGAAGGTGGCCACCCGGGCCGTGGTGGTGTCCGACCCCACACGCTGGGCCTCGATGCGGATGCGGCCTTCCTCCACTACGCTGCCGGCCACCACCCGGTGGCGCTGCTCCCGGCGGACGGGCACGTCCTCGCCGGTGACGGCGGACTGGTTCACCAGGGCCATGCCGTCCACCACCCGGCCGTCCACGGGCACGGCCTCGCCCACGCCCACCACCACGATCTCGCCCACCCGTACCTCGTCGCCGGGCACCTGCACCAGTTCCCCGTCCCGCTCCACCCAGGCGGGGGCCGGCTCCGGGTTCAGCAGCTTGCGCAGCAGCTTGTCGGACTTGCGCTGGGTCTGGTGTTCCAGGAACTCCCCCAGGCCCAGCAGGAAGGCGGTGATGTTGGCGGTATAAACCTCGCCCTTGGCAGCGGCCAGGCCCACCGCCAGGGCATCCAGCACCTCCATCCTGATGCCCTGGGTGGCCAGGGTGGAGGCCCCCTCCAGCAGGATGGGGGAGACGTTGGCCAGGGTCAGCAGCCGGGCCAGGGAAGGTTGCAGGAAGGGCACGGCCGCCAGGGTGGCGGCGCTGGTGACCATGGGCGCCACCTCGGCGGCGATGCTGGGCTCCGCCCCGGTGGCGGGGGCCTGGTCGGGGCGATAGGCGGCCAGGCGCGCCAGCACGTCCTCGCGGCCCAGGCGCTGGGGATCGAAGGCCACCACCACCGAGGCGGCCTTGAGGTTGATGCGCACGTCCTTCACCCCCGGCTGGGATTCCAGCCAGGATTCCAGCCAGGCCGGCTTGCATCCTCTCTCGGCCAGGGCGGGCAGCCGCACGCGCAGGCGCGAGGGGGTTTCATGCAGGACAACAGGCGGGCGGGCGGCGGCGTTCATGGTTCAGCGAGTCGGGTTGGGTCGGGAGTCATGCCGGCGTGGCTTGCCCAGGCCCAGCATCTTCCCCGCCAGATACATCAGCGCGGCCCCGGCCAATAGCCCCACCACCCAGCGGTCCGGCTTGGCCGGATGCCGGTCGTCATGCTCGTCGTGGTGATGCCGGCCGGGACTGATCACTCGCCCGCCTCCGCGCGGATCTCCGCCTCGGCGTCATGGAAGCGTTCCTTGATCTCCTCCACGCCGCCCTGGAGCAGGCTCCACGCCTTCACCGCGCCCTTGATGGCGGTGCGCTGCACGTTCTCGTTTGTGAGCAGGTAGGCGGCGGCGGCGCCGATGAGCAGGCCCTTGAGGAAGCGGTCATTGGCGAAGCCCAGCAGGCTGCTGCTCTGCTGCGTGTAGTGGGGCGCGTACACGGGGTAACCCATGCCCTGGACATAGCCGCCCTGGGCTTGCATGCCCTGGTGATAGGCCCCCTGGCCCAAGGCCCCCATGCCGGCGCCCTGCTGCATGGAGCCGGCGGCCTGCTGGGGATACTGGGGTTGGGCATACATGTTGTGGTGATCCATTTTTTCGCTCCAATCAGGATTCGGGGGTTTGGGATGGGGTGGCGGTCTTCGCGGCCGGCTTTGCCCGGGCACGGCTGGGACGCTTCGTGGCCGGGGCTGCCTTGGCGGCGGACACGGCTTTGGCCGCCGCGGCTTTCCTGGCCGGGGCGCGCTTCGCCGCCGCCGGCCTGGCCGTTGCCTTGGCCACATCGGCCTTGGCGGGTGCCGGCAGGGCCGGGGCACCGGCCTGGGACGCCGCCTTCCTGTCCTTGAAGTACCTGACGGCCAGCAGCACCGCCGCCGCGCCGATGATCAAACCGCCGATGCCTTCCATGATGTTCTTCCTCACGCCGTGATGATGTTGATGTCCGGAGTCATGCATCGCCGCCCCCCTTGCCTTCCGTCCAGCGGCTGAGGCCGTAGAGCATGGCCGCGCCCACGCCGAACATGAGTGACAGGCGCA
>CAZREY010000248.1:0-4267 GCA_964599015.1 uncultured Thiobacillus sp. | reverse complement strand
CCATCAACGGGGGGCAATTGGGAGGGCTGCTGGAGGAGCGGGAGGAGATCGTCCTTCCCGCGCTGCGGGATATCGGCCGCATCGCCATCGGCCTGGCCGAGGAGTTCAACGCCCTGCACGCCGCCGGCTATGCCCTGGACGGCACCACCACGGGCCTGAATTTTTTCTCCACCGGCGCCAGCATGCTGCGCCAGCCCCTGGCGAACAGCACCAACGTGGGCAATGCCCAGTTCAGCGCGACGTTGACCAACTCGAGCGAGCTCACCAGCAGCGAGTACCTGCTGAGCTATGACGGTGCCAACTACACCCTGACCCGGCTGTCGGACGGCCAGTCCAGCGCGGCCGGCGCGATCGGCACCGTGACCACCATCAATGGGGTGGCTCAGGGGTTCACCCTGGCCCTGTCCGCCGGCGCGCCCAACGCGGGCGACACCTGGAGCATCCGCCTCACCCAGGATGGCGCCTCCACGTTCGCCCTCAATCCCGCCATGAACGACCCGTCCCTCATCGCCGCGGCCAGCCAGATGAATGCGCCGGGCGACAATACCAATATCCTGGCCATGGCCCAGTTGCGATTCGCCAACGTGATGGACAACGGCGCGGCGACCTTCAACGAGGTCTACAACCAGACCATCGGCCGCACCGCGTCGCTGGTTTCCGAGGCGGACTGGAACGAGGCCGCGTTCTCCACCCTGGTGGCGGAGTCGGAGGCGGCCCAGAAGGGCGTGTCCGGCGTCAACCTGGACGAGGAGGCGGTTAACCTGATCCGCTTCCAGCAGGCCTACCAGGCGGCGGCGAAGGCGATCCAGGTGGCCGGCAGCCTGTTCGACGAATTGCTCAATGTGGTGCGATAAGTATCCGAGACATGCGGGAGTTGAGACATGCGCATCGATAGCCTGACCTATTTCAGCGCCTCCCTCGCGGGGATGCGCGACAACCAGGCCGCCATCGCGCGGCTGAACCAGCAGATCGCCAGCGGCAAATCCCTCCTGGCGCCGAAGGATGATCCCCTGGCCACGGAACGCATCCTGGACCTGAGCAACCGCGTCGCCGCGCGCGTCCAGTTCACCGCCAACCAGGACATGGCCGAGGTGGCGCTCAAATACGAGACCACGGTGGTGGAGGAAATCAATGACGCCCTGACCCAGGCGCGTGGGCTCCTGGCCGGCATCACCGGGTCCCAGGACACGATCCTGCTCAACATCCACGCCCAGCAGTTGAGCGGTGTCTTCAGCCATCTCGTCGGGCTGGCCAATACCAAGAACCCCTCCGGGGATTACATCTTCAGCGGCTTCAACACCACCACCCAGCCTTTCACCAATGCGGGGGGCGGCGCGGCCACCACCTATGCCGGCACGCCCTCGCCGGGCGGCACCCGGGACATCGAGATCGAGGTGGGGCGCCATGTCCAGGTGAACGACAACATCTACAGCGTGTTCATGTTCGCCGATGCGACGTTGGGCGATACGGCCAATCCGGCGGCCGATCCCGGCGACCCGCTCTATGTGGCGGGTACCGAGCATGACCTGTTGCAAAACCTTGGCCATGCCGTCGCGAACCTGGGGAGCGGTACGCTCACCGCCGCCGAAATCACCGACTACGTTGCCTTGATCGACGAGGCCATCAGAAGGCTGGGCTTGGTGGAACACCGCATTTCCGGCGCCCTGGGGGAGATCATCGACACCCGGGCCACCACCAAGTCGCAGATGCTGCAGGAGACCAATGCCCTGAGCGACCTGCAGCAGGTGGACCAGGCCGCCGCCATCCTGGAACTGCAAACGCGGCAGACCGCCTTGGAAGCGGCGGGCAGCGCCTACGCCCGCACGGCGGGGTTGTCGCTGTTCAATTACCTGTAAGCGATTACCTGTAAGGCCCGAGCCCGGGCCCGGTTCGTGGTGGGGCGGGGCAGGCCCCCTCAGTGCACGTTGACGGTGGGCTCCCCGGGCTTGCCGAAGTAATACCCCTGGGCGTGGGAGAAGCCCAGCCGGATCACCTTTTCCAGGAGTTCCCGCGTCTCTATGCCTTCTGCCACCAGTTCGTAGCCCGCCGTGACCACCATGCGGGCGATCTCCTCGATCATCAGCCTTTGCCTCGCTTCGCCGGATTCCAGCAGGCGCACCATGGAAATGTCGAACTTGACCAGGTCCACGGGCATGGAGGCCAGGTAGCGCAGGGAGGAATAGCCGCTGCCGAAGTCGTCCAGGGCCACCAGGGCGCCGGCCTGCCGAAGCCGGAGGATGTTCGCGGTGGCGGTTTCCATTTGCGTGATGAGGGCGGTTTCCGTGATCTCCACCACGATCTTGCGCCCCGGTTCCGCCTCCAGCATGGCCACCATGGCATCCATGACCTTGGCATTGACGACGCCCGGGGCGGAGATGTTGATGGAGACGCCCTGGCCGGCGGGCAGGGTTCCATTGTCCATGTCCCGGTTGATGGCGCGGATGATGGCCAGGTCGAATTCCGCGTCCAGGTTGCGGTCCTGCACGATGGGGAAGATGTCCCCCGGGAAGATCAACTGGTCCTCGAAGCGGATGCGCGTCAGGGCCTCGGAATATTCCTTCCGCATCATGGGCAGGCGCACCACCGCCTGGTAGGCGATCTCGATCAGATCGGGGTCCTGGATGGCCTGGAACACGGCGTTGATGGGGCGGTTGGCCACCAGCGCTTCCACGCTGCCGATGTCCGGCGTATAGAACATGATCTTCTGTCCGCCCGGGCGCTTTGCGGCATACATGGCCAGGTCCGCGCGCTTCTGCAGTTCCATCAGGGTCATGTGGGCGTCCTGCGCCTGCCCATGGCCGGAAATGGAGACCCCGATACTGATGGTGACGGGTTCGCTCATGCCGTACTGGCGAAAGTCGTGGGCGATCACCTGCTCCAGGCAGCGTTCCGCCACCGCCCGGGCGTGGCGGGCATCCGTGTCGGCGATGATGGTGGCGAATTCGTCCCCGCCGATGCGATACAGGCGATCATCCGCCCGCAGGGCCTGCTGCAGGCAATGGGCAATGGCCTGGATCACCGAGTCCCCCACGTTATGGCCGTAGGTATCGTTGATGGCCTTGAAGTGGTCGCAATCAAAGAGGATCAGGGCCAGGTTGTCCAGGCGGCGGTCCAGGGGGGCTTCACGCCAATCCTCGTCGAACGCACGGCGGTTGAAGGCGCCCGTGAGGGCGTCATGGCGGGCCTGGTCGAAGAAATCCTGGCTGGTTTGCTCCAGGTCCTGGTGCAGGTCCGCCAGCCTGGACTGGTAGTCGTTGAAGGAACGGCGCACGTTTTCCAGTTCCAGCACGGGCAGGGGCAGGCTTTCCAGGCGGCGGGCGGCAAGCTTGATGCCCGGGTCCCTGAGGGCATCGATTTCCGTTGACAGGCGGCGTAGCGGACGCACCACCAGCCGGTTCAGCATCCATGTGGCCAGGAGCAGGGAGGCCAGGAGCACGAAGCCCAGGCGGGTCATGCTGTCCCGCAGCAGGCGTCGGAATTCCTGCAATTCAGGATTGGCCTGGGCACTGACGCTTATGTACTCCAGGGCCTTCTCGGCCTGTATCGCCCTGTTCGGCTGTACCTTCACCTGGATGGTGGAGAGGTCGGCGTAGCGATAGGCACGAACCTGGGCCAGTTCGCCCAGAAGATCGAACTTCAGGCCCAGGTAGCCCAGGGTCACCGTGCCGGCGGGGTCCGCGTGCACGGGGATGAAGTAGTGGAAGTGCTGATGATCCGCTTCCTGCATGAGCACGAACATGGGCGGTTTGCCCGGCAGGCGTGTGGGCATGGGGTCCGGGCTGTTGGCCCCCAGCAGGATGTCGCCGCCCAGGTCGTACAGGGCCACCGCGTCCACGCTGGCCGGGAGCAGGCCCGCGTCACGCACCCGGTTGTCCCGCCACAGGGTGTAATACTCCGGGAAAACCAGTTGCTGCTTGGTCTCGTCCCATTTGCCCAGGTTTTCGCCGATGGTCCGGATGCGTTGATGCACGGCTTCCATCCCTTCGGCCAGTTCCTGCTGGGCGGCCTGGGCCTCGTGGGCCTGGAGCTGGCGGGTGGTCTGCTCGATTTCCCGCCAGAAATACAAGCCCATGGCCAGCACCAGCAGGCCGGACAAGGCCAGATAAACGAGGGCCATGCGACCGATGCTCAAGGGCTTCACGGGTCAGCCGCCTTTCAGTTCCGCCAGGAAATGGTCCATCAGGTCGAACTCATACTGCCCGTCCATGAAGTGGTTGGCCCCCTCGATGATGATGACCTTGGCCCGGGACTTCTTGAGCCGGTCCAG
>CAZREY010000247.1:3283-4307 GCA_964599015.1 uncultured Thiobacillus sp. | reverse complement strand
CTGTCGGAGATCTCGCGCTCGGTTAAGTCCCTCGCCAAGGAGTTGCATGTACCGATCATCGCGCTGTCGCAGCTCAACCGAAGCCTGGAACAGCGCCCCAACAAGCGTCCCGTCATGTCCGACCTGCGGGAATCCGGCGCCATCGAGCAGGACGCGGACGTGATCCTGTTCATCTACCGGGACGAGGTATACAACCCGGACAGCCAGGACAAGGGCACCGCCGAGATCATCATCGGCAAGCAGCGTAACGGCCCCATCGGCACGGTGCGTCTCACCTTCCTGGGCGAATTCACGCGGTTCGAGAACTATGCTGCGGGGATGAGTGATGGGGGATGAGGAATGAGAGGGACGGCGTCCCACTCCCCATCCCCCATCCCCCATCCCCCATCCCCCGTCTTCTGCCAATGTCCCGTCCCTTAGTCGCCCGCATAGACACCGCCGCCCTGACCCACAACCTGGGCGTGGCTCGGGCCGCCGCCCCCAAGTCCAAGGCCCTGGCCGTCATCAAGGCCAACGGCTATGGCCACGGCTTGCTGCGGGTGGCCCGGGCCCTGCGGGGGGCGGACGGCTTCGCCGTGCTCTCCCTGGACGAGGCCGCCCAGTTGCGGGCCGAGGGCTATACCCACCCCATCGTGCTGCTGGAAGGCTTTTTCAGCCCCGACGAATTGACGGAGATCGCCCGCCTGCGCCTGCGCCCCGTGCTCCACCGGATCGACCAGGTGGACATTCTGGTCAGGTCCCGCCTGGAGCACCGTCTGGACGTGATGCTCAAGGTGGATACCGGCATGCACCGCCTGGGCCTGGCCCCCAAGCGGGTGGCGGAAACCCTTGCGCGCCTGCGGGCCGCGCCCCAGGTGGGGAGCGTCACCCTCATGACCCATTTCGCCTGCGCCGACGATCCGGCCGTGGGGGTGGCCGGGCAACTGCAAGCCTTCACGTCCACCCTGTCTTCGACAGGCAAGGATGGGGAGGTCTATGCCACGACCCTGGCCAACTCAGCCGCGCTCCTGCGCTATCCGGAAAC
>CAZREY010000247.1:0-3267 GCA_964599015.1 uncultured Thiobacillus sp. | reverse complement strand
TCATGCTCTATGGCGCCTCCCCCTTCGCCGACCGGACCGGCGAGGTCCTGGGCCTGTTGCCGGCCATGCATCTGGAAAGCCAGATCATCGCCGTGCAGTCCGTGCGCAAGGGGGAAGGGGTGGGCTATGGTTTCGCCTTCACGGCCGAACGGGACATGAAGGTGGGCATCGCCGCCTGCGGCTATGGGGATGGTTATCCCCGTCACGCCCCCACCGGCACGCCCGTGCGCGTGGACGGGCATGCTTCCCGTACCCTGGGCCGGGTCTCCATGGACATGTTGTGCGTGGACCTCACGTCTGCCCCCCGCGCCCATGTGGGCAGCCCGGTGGTGTTGTGGGGCGCTGGCTTGCCGGTGGAACACGTGGCCCTGGCCGCCGGCACCATCGCCTATGAATTGCTCACCGCCATCGCGCCTCGGGTGCGTGTGGAGGAAATCTGATCGTCATTCCGGCGCCCGCCGGAATCGAGTGGGAATGACCATGTCCGATATCCTGGAAAAAATCCTCGCCACCAAACGCACCGAAGTGGCCATCGCCCAAAAGCATTTGCCTCTGGACAAAGTGCGGCAAGCCGCCCTGGGCGCTCCGCCATCCAGGGACTTCGTCGGCGCCATCCGCGGCAGGATCGCCGCCGGCCGGCCCGCCGTCATCGCCGAGATCAAGAAGGCCAGCCCCAGCAAGGGCGTGATCCGCCCCGACTTCCGCCCCGCCGAGATCGCCGCCAGTTACGAGGCGGGCGGCGCCGCCTGCCTGTCCGTACTCACGGACCGGGACTATTTCCAGGGCGCGCCCGAATACCTGGTGGCCGCCCGCGCCGCCTGCGCCCTGCCCGTGTTGCGCAAGGACTTCATGATCGACCCCTACCAGGTCTACGAGGCCCGGGCCATGGGGGCCGACTGCATCCTGATCATCGTCGCGGCCTTCGTCCTCCCCTCCCCCCCAGGGGGAGGGGGTGGGGGAGAGGGCGCGACGTTCAACGTCGCGAAGATGCGGGAGCTGGAAGACCTGGCCAGCCAGCTGGGCATGGCCGTGCTGGTGGAAAGCCATGATGGACAAGAACTGGAGGCTGCCCTGCAACTGAAGACGCCCCTCATGGGCATCAACAACCGCAACCTGCGTACCTTCGAGACAAGTCTGAACGCCACGCTCGATCTGTTGCCCCGGATCGGTCCGGAACGGGTCGTGGTGACGGAGAGCGGCATCCTGGCCCCGGGGGATGTGGCCCTCATGCGACAAAACCAGGTCAACGCCTTCCTGGTGGGGGAGGCATTCATGAAGGCCGCCGATCCTGGACGGGAACTGGCGCGCCTGTTTTGTTAAGCCGTGTCCCGGGCTCTGCCGGGGTCAGCGTGTGCGTTGTTGCAACCCCGCAACGGGGTATGCAAAAAAATGCTTGCAAAATGATTCGTAACTTGGTGAGCGCTATGGAGATTGTGCAGAATCCGCAGCAACTTCTCGCGCGAGAGGTTTGTAAGGAGCAGTACCCCCAAGGGTGGAAGCGCAAGCGGAGGCCCGGCCGGGACAAAGTTTCATTAACCTGATAGGAGTATCAAGATGAAGAAATCCCTGATCGCTCTGGCTGTTGCTGGCGTTGTTGCCGCTCCCGCTTTTGCCGCTACCTCCAACGTGGACGTGTACGGCACCATCCGCATGTCTGTTGACAGCGTAAGCTCTGACACCGCTGCTCTCGAGCACTGGAACGTGGTTGACCGCGTTTCCCGCATCGGCTTCAAAGGCTCCGAGGACCTGGGTGGCGGCATGAAGGCCATTTGGCAGATCGAGCACCAGTTGAACTCTGTCAACGCCCCCCTGACCGGCACCGACTCTGCCATCGGCATCTCCAACTCCCGCAACACCTTCGTGGGTCTGGCCGGTGGCTTCGGTACTGTTCTGGTTGGTCGTCATGACGCCCCCTACAAGCTGGGTGGTTCCGCTGACCTGTTTGCCGACACCGCTGCTGATGCTCAGGGCAGCACCGGCATCATCGGCTCCGGCAACTTCGACCTGCGCGTTTCCGGCACCATCGCCTATGTTTCCCCCACCTTCAGCGGTTTCCACTTCGCCGCCGCCATTGTTCCTGGTGAAACTGCTGCGGCTGACGGCCTGATGGATGCTTACTCCCTGGCGGCCGTTTACGCCAATGGCCCTCTGAACGCCTCTCTGTCTTACCAGGACCACAGCAACGACATCCTCGCTGCGGTTGCCGATGAGAGCGCTTGGAAAGTTAACGTGGGTTACACCATGGGCGACCTGAAGCTGGGCGCTACCTACGAGAACCAGGACAACGTTTCTGGCACCTCTGGCCGTGACCGCGACGCTTGGATGGTTTCCGCTGCCTACGCCATGGGCCCCATCACCCTGAAGGCTCAGTACGGTGACCGTGACGATGACCTGGCCGCCAGCGACCTGACCCGTTGGACCATCGGTGCTGACTACAACCTGTCCAAGCGTACCGCTGTGTACGCTCTGTACAACAGCGACGATGCCAACAGCGTTGACACCGACACCTGGTCTTTCGGTATCAACCACTCCTTCTAATCCAGCCTAACGGCTAGATAAGAAGTAGAAACGGGCGCGGGAAACCGCGCCCGTTTTGTTTTTTCGGCGGTTATGACTTTCGTTGTATGCCTTTTGTTGAATTGTTTGTCTGCTTTGGGAGCAATACATTCCTGAGGCGCCAATGAGGCGTGACACAGCAAAAGGGAGTCAACTATGAGAAAAACCGTCTTCGCGTTGCTTGCGGGATTGTGCTTCAGCTTACCCGCCTGGGCGGCGGTGGACCTGAACAAGGCCACCCAATCCGAACTGGAGTCCATCAAGGGCATCGGGCCGGCCAAGGCCAAGGTGATCGTGATGCATCGCGAGAAAAATGGCGCCTTCAAAAGCGTGGAGGACCTGGCCCAGGTCAAAGGCTTTGGCAAGGCCAGCGTGCTGAAACTCAAAGATCAATTGACGGTCGGGGAGGCCGTATCCGCCGCCAGGAAGTAATCCATAATGCTGGCGCATGGGTGCGGGCAACCGTACCCATTTTTGTTTTAAAATTGCGGCAGTTCTTGAATGAGGAAGCAAGCAATGGATATGTTCAGCAAAACCAACCTGCCCATGACCTTGGTGATCGCCTTGATCGTGTGGGCGTGGATCAGTTTCCTGTCCGTGGTGCTGGGTTCATTGTTCTGAACCTGCTCCGGGAAAGCAAAAAAGCCCCGCGTGCGGGGCTTCAGACTGCTGACAAAGCCCCCACGATTTGGGGGCTTTGTGTTTTCATGG
>CAZREY010000246.1:0-4344 GCA_964599015.1 uncultured Thiobacillus sp. | reverse complement strand
CGACCTCATCGACCTCATCGGCGAGACCCTGAAGACCCTGGCCCCCCGGGTGGCGCTGAAGGACCTGGAACTCACCTACGACCTGGGGGAGGACATCCCCCGTTTCGTCAGCGGTGACCCGGCCCGGCTGCGGCAGATCTTCCTCAACCTGCTGGGCAACGCCATCAAGTTCACCGAGCGCGGCGAGGTGGGGCTGCGGGTGAACAGCTGCAAAACGTCCGCCGGAGGCCAGGGCACGCTGTGCCTGGAATTCGTGGTGCACGACACCGGCATCGGCATCCCGCCGGAGAAGCAGAACGACATCTTCTCCGCCTTCTCCCAGGCGGATGGCCACGTCACCCGCAAATACGGCGGCACCGGCCTGGGACTCACCATCACCAAGCAACTGATCGAGATGATGGGCGGCGCCATCCGCGTGGAAAGCGAAGAGGGGCGCGGCTCCCGCTTCATCTTCCAGGTCTGGCTGCGCCGGGCCGAGGTGCCGGAAGAGCTACGCCGCCGGGAAGCCCATCTGCGGGATGTGCGCGTCCTGGTGGTGGACGATGTCTCCACCAACCGGCACGTCTTCTCCCTCATGCTGGAGCGCCTGCACGTGGCCCGCCACGACGAGGCGGGCGACGGCCGGAGCGCCCTGGACATGATGGAGGCAGCCATGGCGGAAGGCGCGCCCTACGGCCTGGTGCTGCTGGACGCGCGCATGCCCGGCCTGGACGGCTTCGCCGTGGCCGAAAGGCTGCGGGCCGATCCCCGCCACGCCGAGACCAGGCTGCTCATGCTCACCTCCTCCGGCATGCGCGGCGACGCCCAGCGCTGCAAGGAACTGGGCCTGGAAGCCTATCTCACCAAACCCATCACCCTCACGGAAATGCACGAAGCCATGGCCAGCGCCCTGGGCCGCGCGACACCCGCCGGCGCTCCCATCACCCGCCATAGCCTCCGGGAAGCCCGGGACCGGCTCCATATCCTGCTGGCGGAGGACAACCCGGTGAACCAGAAACTGGCGGTCATCCTCCTGGAACGCCAGGGCCACCGGGTCACGGTGGCGGAGAACGGCCGCCTGGCCCTGAAGGCCTGGGAGACAGGCGGCTTCGACCTGGTGCTCATGGACATGATGATGCCGGAGATGGACGGCCTGGAGGCCACCCGCCGCATCCGGGAACTGGAACGGACCACCGGACGCCCCCCCATCGCCATCATCGCCATGACCGCCAATGCCATGCAGGGAGATGAGGAACGCTGCCTGGAGGCCGGCATGGACGGCTACGTCTCCAAGCCGGTGAAACCCGAGACCCTGATCCAGGAGATCAAACGGGTCCTGGCCGGGCCGGGAGCCAGTCCCGCCGACAGCGGGGCAGCGGCCATGACGCCGGCGAATGACCTCCTGCCGGTCTTCGACCGGGCCGACGCCCTGTCCCGCATCGCGAACGACGAGGAACTGCTGTCCACCCTCATCGACATGTTCCGGATCGACGCCCCCGGCTATCTGGCCGAGATCGCATCCGCCCTGGCGGCGGAAGACATGCCCCGGGCCCTGCGCGCCGCCCACACCCTGAAGGGCGTGCTGGCCACCTTCTCGGCGCGCCGCGCGGAGGCCCTCACACGGGACATGGAATATCTGGCCAAGTCAGGTGACAGGGCCGCCTGCGAGGCCCTGCTGCCCGGAGTGAAGGCCGAGATGGAAGCCTTCCTGGCGGCCCTGGGCTGAAGCCCGCCTAGTGCAGCTTCGGCGCCCCCTGCTCCACGGGGAAGCCGGAATTCATCTCTTCCGGCGTGGCCAAGCGCACCGATACCACCGTGGCTGCCACCAGGCAGGGCTTGCCGGCCAGGGGGTTGTTGGCGTCCAGGGTCGCCTGGCCGTCCTTGATCTCCACCACGCGGAAGGTGAGGATGTCCCCCGCCTCGTTCTGCATCTCCGCCTGGGCGCCCACGCTGCGCAGCATGGGGGGCAGGTTTTCCAGGTCTTCCACCACCACCAGGTTGGGGTCGGGATCGCCGAAACCCTCTTCCGGCGGCACCGTGGCCTCCACGCTGTCGCCCTCACGCTTGCCTTCCAGGGCCCGCTCCACGGCGGCGAACAGGCCGCTGTTGGCGCCATGGACGTAGCCGGTGGGCATGTCCTGCTGGCCCATCACCTGGCCCTCCATGTTCAGGACCGAATAGGTGATGAACACCACCTTGCCGTGGCTGATGATTTCGTCGCTCATGCTTTGCTCCATAACTTGAGGCCGCTGCCGCAGCCCATGCTGCCCCCTCTCCCATGAGCGGAGAGGGGTTGGGGGTGGGGAAAGGCCGCGAGTCTATCAGGTGAGGGTTTTGACCTCGACCCGCACCGCCACCTCCGTGGGCCCGTCCACTTCCCAGGTCAGGGTCAGCTCCACGGCCTGCATGATCTTCTCGAAACCCGCCTCGGACTGGGACACGGTGTAGTGGGGCTGGACCTTCACCCTGGCGGGCGGGTTCATGGCGAGCCCCACGGCGCCCTTGAGGTAATGGTCCTCCAGGGCCAGTTGCCCCAGGCCGTTCCAGGTGAAGGACTGGCCGAAGCCGCCGGGAATTTCGCCATTCACGACATAGCGCCCCGCCGGGCCGTCGCAACAGGGCATGGCCAGATTCAGGCGGGTGCTCAGGCGGCCGCCGCTGGAACCCGCCCTGGGGTTCACCTTGAGGGCCACGTTGAGGACGTTGTCCTTCACGGCATAGATCTTGCCCACCCTCGTCGCACCCTGGTCATCCCCGGCCTGGCCCAGGCACAGCACGGCGTTGCCCTGCACCACCTGGCTGGCGTAGGCCACCGGCCGCTTGGCCTCGAAGTCCGTGTAGGTCTCCACGAACAGGCCCCGGCTGCGGGTGTCCGGCGTCAGGTCCCCCGCCTCGATGTCGTGCTTGAAGCGCACCATGTCGTGGGCGGAGGCGATGCCCTCGCCGCGATGGGCCTCGCTGGAGGCGCCGGCCCGGGCCTTCTCGTGGTAATGCTCCTCGTAGCGGCGCAGGGTGTCGCCGAAGTTCTGGGCCAGGGCATAGCTGGACAGCTCGATGACCGCCGCGTCGGCGTCCGGCCGCACCACCGCCTGGAGGGCCAGGCTCCTCATGAACACCTCCTGGACGCCGTCCAGGTCCAGGTCGCCGGTGGCGGTGTCGGGACGGGATTGCAGGCTGTCCAGGCGGCGCTCCAGCTGGATGATGGCGTGCCACACGGCGCGGCGCAGGTGGGGCAGGTAGAGGCCGCCGAACAGGCCGTGCCAGTAGGCGTCGTTGGCCTGGGCCTGGTGCAGCAGTTCCACCAGGTCCTGGCGCACCTGGTCGGCGGGCAGCTGGGCCAGGCGGGCGGACAGGCCCAGCATGCGCTTGTGCATCCAGTTGGATTCCGGGTAGCGGGAGAAGAAGTTCTTCCAGATGCCGCCCCGGATGAAGGGCCGGTCCCGCTCCAGCACACCCTCGTGCTGGGCGGCGTGGACCAGTTCCGCGTAGCGCCGGGCGGCGGCGGCGGGCAGGGTCCACTCCCCCATCTCGCTGTAGGACACGGTGGGCAGGTAGGCCACGCCCCGGGTGGGGGCCTCCCGGTGGTGGTCGGCGAAGTGGCGGCTGCGTATGGTCCTGGAGGCCAGCACGGCCTCGATGAAGTCCTTCAGCCAGCCCTTGCCGTAGACCCAGTCGTAGGTCTCGGGCCAGATGCCGAACTTCTCGATGTCGTCGAAATAGATGGCCGCCGCGTGGTCGCCGTCCGCGGCCAGGGATTCGATGTAGTCCACCGCCTCCCGGGCCGGGGAGAAGGGCAGGCGGTAGCGCAGGGCCTCGGAGATGGGATAGAGGTCCAGCACCCGGCCGTCCTCCTCCGTGGTGAAGTAGCCGTCGAGCTTGTCCCGGGGCGTGCCGGCGCAGAGGAAGTGGTAGTCGTCCACCATCACATACTTGATGCCGGCATCCGCCAGGGCGGGGATCACCGTGGCCTCCCACACCCGCTCCGTCAGCCAGGCCCCCTGGGGACGTTGCAGGAAATACTGCTCCAGCCGGTCGGACATGGCCGCAAGCTGGCTCATGCGGTCCCGGTGGGGGATCACCGCCAGCACGGGCTCCATGTCGCCGGCGCCGAAGAACTCCACCTGCCCTCGCCGGGCCATCTCCCGCAGCAGGGCCATGTCCTCGGGATGGTTCAACATGAGCCATTCCAGCAGCCAGCCGGAGGAATGCAGGGCGAAGCGGAAGTCCGGATAGCGGTGCACGGTTTCCAGGAAGGGCTTGTAGCAGCGCTGGTGGGCGTCCTCCAGCACCTCGGGGAAATTGCCCACGGGCTGGTGGGCATGGACGCCGAACCCGTGGTGGCCGGCGCCGCGGTCCGCGCGGCTG
>CAZREY010000245.1:0-4359 GCA_964599015.1 uncultured Thiobacillus sp. | reverse complement strand
GGACACCTACGGCCACGACTTCGAGCGGCTCAAGTCCGCCTTCGTGGAATTCCTGCACCGGCTGCCCTTCTGGGGCATGGCCGTGCTGTGCGCCGACGACCCGGTGGTGCGGGAACTGCTGCCCCGGGTGGACAAGCCGGTGATGACCTACGGCACCACGGACGATTGCAGCTTCCAGGCCGTGGACATCCGCGCCGAAGCGGGGGGCATGGCCTTCACCGCCCTGCGCAACGGCGAGCGGGCCGGGGATGCACAACGTCCTCAACGCCCTGGCGGCCATCGCCATCGCCTGGGAACTGGGCCTGCCGGACGGGGCCGTGCAGCGGGCCCTGGCCAATTTCAGCGGCGTGGGGCGCCGTTTCCAGCGCTACGGCGACATCACCCTGGGGGATGGCCGCCGCTACACCCTGGTGGACGACTACGGCCACCACCCGGTGGAGATGCAGGCCACCCTGGCCGCCGCCCGGGGCGCCTTCCCGGGGCGCCGCCTGGTGCTGGCCTTCCAGCCCCACCGCTACACACGCACCCGGGACCTGTTCGAGGACTTCGTGCGGGTGCTTTCCCAGGCCGACGCGGTGCTGCTTACCGAGGTCTATGCCGCCAGCGAACAGCCCATCGTCGCCGCCGACGGCCGCAGCCTGGCCCGGGCCCTGCGGGTGGCGGGCAAGGTGGAACCGGTGTTCGTGGAGGACGTGAACGACCTGCCCGCCGCCGTGGCGGATTTCGTCCGGGACGGCGACGTGGTGCTGGTCATGGGGGCCGGCTCCATCGGCCATATTCCGGCCCGCCTGGCGGAAGGGGTGCCCGCATGAGCCAGGAGCCCGCCGCCATGCCCGCCGTCGAGGTCCCGGCCATGAAGCTGGAACTGAACGCGGACATGCGCCGCTACACCAGCTGGCGCGTGGGCGGCCCGGCGGACCGGCTGTACCACCCCGCCAACCGGGAGGACCTGTGCGCCTTCCTGAAGACCCTGCCCCCGGATGAACCGGTGCATTTCATCGGCCTGGGCAGCAACCTGCTGGTGCGGGACGGAGGCATCCGGGGCACGGTGATCCATCTTCATGGCGCCCTTAGCGAGCTCCGCATCGAGGAACGGCGCCAGGAACGGCGCCCCAGCCAGGGACCGTCGCGCATGGGGGTGGTCTACGCCGAAGCGGGCGTGGCCAGCCCCAAGGTGGCCCGCTTCGCCGCCGGCCACGACCTGGTGGACGCGGAATTCCTGGCGGGCATCCCGGGCACCGTGGGCGGCGCCCTGGCCATGAACGCCGGCTGCTACGGCCACGAAACCTGGTCCTATGTGAGCCAGGTGCTCACCGTGAACCGCCAGGGCGAGATCTACAAGCGCTCCCCCAAGGAATTCAGGGTGGCCTATCGCCACGTGGAGTCCGACGACCACCGGGACGAGTGGTTCCTGGCGGCCTGGTTCCTGTTCCCCCGGGGGGACGGCCAGGCCAGCCGGGACGAGATCAAGCGCCTGCTGGACCGGCGCCTGGCCAGCCAGCCGTTGAACCAGCCCAACGCCGGTTCCGTGTTCCGCAATCCTCCCGGCGACCACGCCGCCCGCCTCATCGAGAGCTGCGGCCTGAAGGGGTTCCGCATGGGGGACGCCCAGGTTTCGGAGAAGCACGCCAATTTCATCGTCAACCTGGGCCAGGCCAAGGCCTCGGATATCGAGGACCTGATCGAGACGGTGCGGACCCGGGTGGCGGCCCGCACCGGCGTGCAGTTGCAACGTGAAGTCAAAATTCTTGGTGAGAAGCATCGTGCGTGATTCATTCGGCAAAGTGGCCGTGCTGTTCGGCGGCACCTCGGCGGAGCGGGAAGTCTCCCTGAAAAGCGGCAACGCGGTCCTGGCCGCCCTCAGGAGCCGGGGCGTGGACGCCCACGCCTTCGACCCGGCGGAGCGGCCCCTGCACCTGCTCAAGACGGAGGGTTTCCAGCGGGCCTTCGTCATCCTCCACGGCCGGGGCGGGGAAGACGGTACCGTGCAGGGGGAGCTGGAGCTGCTGGGCATTCCCTACACCGGCAGCGGCGTCATGGCCTCGGCCCTGGGCATGGACAAGTGGCGCACCAAGCTGGTGTGGAAAGGCGCCGATCTGCCCGTGCCGGACTACGCCCTGCTGGATGACAGCACCGACCTGGCGGCGGTGGAAAGGCGCCTGGGCCTGCCCCTGTTCGTGAAGCCCGCCAACGAGGGCTCCAGCGTGGGCATCAGCAAGGTGAAGGCGCCCGGCGAACTGGCCCAGGCCTACAAGGATGCCGCTCAGCACGACAGGCTGGTGCTGGCGGAACGCTTCCTGGGAGGCGGCGAGTACACCGTGGCCATCCTGGGCGAGGGTACGAATATGCAGGCCCTGCCGGTGATCCGCATCGTCCCCGCCACGGAGTTCTACGACTACGAGGCCAAGTACTTCCGCGATGACACCCGCTACCTCTGCCCCTGCGGCCTGCCGGCGGACCAGGAGGCCCGCATGCAGGCCCTGGCACTGCGCGCCTTCCGGGTGCTGGGCTGCCAGGGCTGGGGCCGGGTGGACGTGCTGGTGGACAACGATGGCGCGCCCTATCTGCTGGAGATCAATACCGCCCCGGGCATGACGGACCACAGCCTGGTGCCCATGGCCGCCCGGGCCGCCGGCATCGACTTCCCGGACTTGTGCCTGAAGGTATTGGAGATGGCCCATGTGGGATGACCCCATCGCCCTCAACCGCATCAGCAAGCTGGTCCTGGCGGCCACGCTGCTGTTCGTGCTTTGGGTGGCGGGCCGGGCCGTGCTGGAGATGGGCTTTCCCTTCCGCCAGATCACGGTCAACGGCGCGGATCATGAGGCCACCCGGCACGGGGCACGCGCCCTGGTGCCCAAGATGAGCGGCGGCTTCTTCTCCATGGACCTGGAAGCCGTGCAGGCCAGCTTCCAGGCCCTGCCCTGGGTGCGGCGAGTGGATGTGCATCGGATGTGGCCGGGCAGGCTGGTGGTGACCCTGGAGGAACACAAGCCGGCCGCCGCCTGGAACGACCGGGCCACCCTGAACAATCACGGCGAGGTATTCCCCGTGGAGCCCGCCGCCCATCTGCCGCGCATCTATGCACCCGACGGCCTGGAAAAGCTCCTGGCTCGCCGCTACGCGGAATTCAGCCAGATCGTCGCGCCCCTGGACGTGCGCGTGGAACAAGTGGTGGTCAGCGCCCGCCAGTCCTGGCGCGTGCGTCTCACCGGCGGCATCACCGTGGAACTAGGGCGGGAACGCATCAATGAACGGCTGGGCCGCTTCACCGAGGCCTATCCCCAGGCGGTGGCGGCGGTGGGGCCCTTCCAGCGGGCGGACATGCGCTACCCCAACGGTTTCGCCGCCCAGGTTGAATCCCGCTCGGGTACGGCAAACAACGTGGCACACAAGGCTAGCAAGGCATGAAACAGATTCGCGAGAACAAGGACCTGATCGTCGGCCTGGACATCGGCACGTCGAAGATCGTCGCCCTGGTGGGCGAGGTGATGCCGGAGGGAGGGCTGTCCATCATCGGCATGGGACAGGCGCCGTCCCGGGGCCTGAAGAAGGGCGTGGTGGTGAACATCGAATCCACCGTGTCCGCCATCCAGCGGGCCCTGGAAGAGGCCGAGCTGATGGCCAACTGCAAGATCACCCAGGTCTACACGGGCATCGCCGGCAGCCACATCAAGGCCCAGAACTCCAGCGGCATGCTGCCCATCCGGGACCGGGAGGTATCCCAGGCGGACATGGACCGGGTCATCGAGATCGCCCGGGCCCTGAACATTCCCGCCGACCAGCAGATCCTGCACGTGCTGCCCCAGGAATTCATCATCGACGGCCAGGACGGGGTGCGGGAGCCCCTGGGCATGTCCGGCGTGCGCCTGGAGGTGAAGGTGCACATCGTCACCGGCGCCGTGTCCGCCGCCCAGAACATCGTCAAGTGCGTGCGCCGCTGCGGCCTGGAGGTGAGCGACCTGGTGCTCCAGCCCCTGGCCTCCAGCCACGCCGTGCTGAACGACGACGAGAAGGACCTGGGCGTTTGCCTGGTGGACATCGGCGGCGGCACCACGGACATCGCCGTGTTCACCCGGGGCGCCATCCAGCACGTGGCGGTGATCCCCGTGGCCGGGGACCAGATCACCAACGACATCGCCATGACCCTGCGCACGCCCACCCGGGAGGCGGAGGACCTGAAGATCCAGCACGGCATCGCCCTGCGCCAGCTGGCGGCCCGGGACGACATGATCGAGGTGCCGGGCATCGGCGACCGGGGCCCGCGCATGCTGTCCAAGCAGCTCCTGTCCGAGGTCATCGAGCCCCGGGTGGAGGAGCTGTTCAGCCTGGTGCAGGCGGAGCTGCGACGCTCCGGCT
>CAZREY010000244.1:0-4382 GCA_964599015.1 uncultured Thiobacillus sp. | reverse complement strand
CGCGTGGCGGGAGACCGGCTGATGCTGCGCCGGGCCCTGAGCAACCTGCTGGCCAACGCCGTGCGCCACGCGCCACCCGGGGCCGCCGTGGACATCCTCCTGGACAACCGGAAGGGGGAGGCCGTCGTCAGCGTGGCCAACCCGGGAGAGGACATCCCCGCCGAGCACCTGCCCCGGCTGTTCGACCGCTTCTACCGGGTGGACCCGGCCCGCCAGCGCAGGGGCGACGAGAAGGGGGAGGGCAGCGGCCTGGGCCTGGCCATCGTCAAGGCCATCGCCGAGGCCCACGGCGGTCGCATCGACGTGGCCTCCGCCGGGGGGAGGATCACCTTCACCCTGACCCTGCCGGCGGGGTGATGTCCTTTCCCTCTCCCCAACCCTTCCCCCACGGAGGGAGGGGGCTTGATTACGCCGTGCTGCCGAACCAGAACCCCAGGCTCTTGCCCAGGAACTCGTCCCAGCGCATGTAGTGGCTGCCGTCGCAGGAGAAGGTCAGGCTGATCATGCCGTTGAACAGGTTGATGCTGGCCATGCGCAGGTAGATGTTCTCGTCCGCCATGCGCAGGGCCCTCAGGGTGTCCAGGATGCGGGGCACATCCTCCTTGGGCACCAGGGCCTCGGCGGGATAGGGGATGGCCGGATACACCAGGCAGATGTCCGGGTCCGCCAGGGCGTCCTGGTCCAGGATGCGGTAGCGGTAGGGGTCGTCCAGGGTCCACACCGTGGCCCGGCTGCTGGAGAAGTGGATGACGGTCTGGAACACGCCCCGCTCCGTCATCAGCTCCTCCAGGATGGAGATGGACTGCTCCAGGGTCTTGTCCATGGGGCTGTCCACCCGGCATTGCAGCATCACGTTGCCGCGGATGGACGGGTCGCCCTTGATCTGGCGCCAGGTGCTGGGCTCCTCGTAGCGATGCACGTTGGCCGGCAGGTCCCGCAGGTCGAAGTCCGCCCCCAGGTAGCCCACCACCCGCCCGTCCCGGCGCACGATCTGCAGGGCTGTCAGCGACGGCCGCCTGTTCAGCAGGCTGATGTAGGCGTCGGACAGGAGGAAGCCCCACACCGGCACCGCCTCGTTCATGTAGGGCCGCTGGGAGCGGTCACGCCCGAAGTGGCCGGGCACCAGGCCGTTGGTGTCCACGTTGTCGCAGATCTGCACGCCGTCGGTGCCCAGGCAGTACAGGAACTTGCAGTGGGGAATGTCGCCGAAGCCCGCCATCAGCACGGCGTTCAGTGCCTCCCGGCCCCCCCAGGCGGGCGCGCACTGGTCCGCCAGCCGGGCCAGGGGCTCGTGCAGCAGGCGGGCCAGTTGCTCCCGCTGCTGGTAGATGCTGTCTTTCCAGGACTTTTGCATGGGCCGTGGATCTGTGAAGTCGATGGGCCTAGGTTAATGCCAACCGTGTTGCAAGTGCACGCACATACCGCACGGCCATGCGCGGTCACGACGGCCTCAATCCCGACTTGAATGGTCGGGTATTTTGGCTAGGGTTAAGTAGTCACACCAGCCATGTCGGGAGCCAGCCATGACAGACCAGATCCAGATCACCATCGATAGAGATGTCT
Organism: uncultured Thiobacillus sp.; assembly: GCA_964599015.1. Taxonomy (GTDB): domain Bacteria; phylum Pseudomonadota; class Gammaproteobacteria; order Burkholderiales; family Thiobacillaceae; genus PFJX01. The sequence goes on along the minus strand of CAZREY010000244.1, from coordinate 2,819 downwards.
ACGACCGCTTGCGAATGCTGATGGTCCCGCCCGTGAGCGACGCCAACGCGGCCATCAAGGCCCTGCTGTATCACGATGGGCGTGCCAGCCCGGCCGCGGTGGCCGTCGAGGCGGATGAACAGCACTTTACCTTTGCCCAGGAAGTCGAGCGCGCCCGGCAGGGCGTGTATGAATGCGGCGGAGGCACCTGAGCCCGATCGTCGGCATGCGGACAGGTTGAACAGAAGGAGGATGACCATGAGACACGCCACCCAGAATGTCATACGCCCCGGCTACGAAATCCGGCCCGATCCGGACTTCCCCAACGCCCCCATGGACTGGAGCCGGGATACCGCCGAGGAACTGGCCCGCAGGGAACACCTGACCCTGACCGAGGACCACTGGCAGGTGATCTGCGCCTTGCAGGAGTTCTACGCGCGCCATGACGACCCCGCCATCAACGTGCGGGAACTGCACGACGCCCTGGACGAGCACTTCCACCCGGAAGGCGGCATCAAGTACCTGTACAAGCTGTTCCCCAAGGGACCCGTGGCCCAGGGCTGCCTGCTGGCCGGGCTGGAACCCCCCGCGGGGGCCCAGGACAGGGGGTTCGGCAGCGTGGTTTGAACGCCCGGCAGCGTCGGGCCGGCCAAAAAAAAAAACGGCATGCCCTGGGGCATGCCGTTTCAGCAGGCGCGGACGGTGTTCAGTTCCTGGCGCGACCGTAGATCACGGCACCCGCCGGCTGCACGGACTCGATCTGGGAGAGGTCGTCCTGGCCCAGTTGGGCGCGGTGGGCCAACAGACCGGTGATGATGGTCTCCATCAGAGGCGCGGTCTTGGAGGGTTGCACGGATTCGATCTGGGAGATGTCCTCGGGGCCCAGCTGGCCGCGATGGGCATACAGGCCGTAGATGACGGGTTCCACCACGGGGGCGATGTCGGACGGCCGCACCGACTCCATGTAGGACAGGTCTTCCCTGGACAACTGGCCGCGATGGCAGCCCGGGCCCATGGCGCCGGGTTTGATCTCGGCCAGGGTTGGGCGAACCGGGGCGATCTGGGGCTGCACGGAGGCGATGATGGACTCGTTTTCCACGCAGGGCTGGTTGAAGGGACTGACCTGTGCGGCATGAGCCGGCAGGGACAGCAGGGCAACGGCAATCAAGGCTGTGGTACGCATTTGAGGTCCTTTCTGCAAATTTGATAAAGCTAATAAATTAGCAATTTCTAATATACAGACCCCGGTGTCGTAAATCTTGATCCAGATCAAAAATACTTGAGTGTTTCGCTCTGGCTTGTGGCGCGAATGACACACCTATCCGCGCTGGCCAGACGGCCCTTGCGGAGACTCAGGGGGTTCGCCGCATGCAGTCCGTGCGCGTATCCAGGATGCGCATCTCCGCCTCCCGACGGGCCCTCTGCTCCTGCGGGGTGAGCGTGCTCCGCCCGTCAAAACGCAGACGCAGGTCGGCCAGCTGCCGATCGGCGGTATCGGTGCATTGCTTTTGCCGCGCCGTCGCGGCGGCCTGGGCCGCCTGGCCGGCCGGGCTGCGCCTGATGTCCTCCTCGCACCGCCGCGCCCGCATCACCGCCCCCTCCAGTGCCGTGTGCAGCGACAGCGCCCAACGCTGCTGGGCCACCGGGTCATTGCCCGGCGGGCGGGCGGAATGCTCTTGGCTGATGCGCGCCTCCTCGGCCTTGTAGGCGGCCAGGCAGTTTGGGTCGGCGGCCTCGACCGGCAGGGCGATGAAGCCGAGGAGGGCGATGCCCGCCAGGCGCGGATGGGGTTTCATGGAGCCTCTCCGGTGTTGGTTATCGAGGACATCTCGTGGCCTGACCGTTAACCGGACCCGTCATCAGGTTGCGTCGTCGTCCGGCAACTCGTCCCGCAGGCAATCCTTGAGTTCCTTGAGCGCTTCGCCCAGGCCCGTGGCGGCACCCAGACTGCCCAGGAAATTGTTGATGATGTTCCACCCACTTCCTGAAAGGTTTATTGAAGAATCTACGGACACCACCGACCAACTGCTCCCTCAGGCTGGCGTTAGCCACCGTCACCTGTTTTTCCTTGATATCCAGTTGCGCGCCGTACAACCCGGCGCGCTGGAAGTTCTGCCTCGGTGCCTCATAGATCAGTTGTTCCGGATGCATCTCACCGGACCGGCTGGTGTTTTTCAGGAAGTCATCCAAATACTCGTTTATCGCGGCGCGCACCCGCGCCGCCCGGTCGCCGTAAATGGCATCGGCGTTCTGCTCGATCAATTGAAAGGTGGCTATGGTGTCCATGAACATCCGCAATACCCGTCCCTGGACATCCCTGAGGTCGTTCTCTGATAGCGGCATGATTTACCTCCTCTTGTGTCTTATGTGCCTGAGAGAAAGGGCCTGCCCATCATCCTGGGCGTGGCCCCCGTATGTGGGCTAAAACCGCCTGCACGCCGGGCCGCCCTTGCCCGCCAGCACGCCCCGGATGTCCGGGTGGTTCTGCAATTTGTTCAGGATGCGGCTGTACACCTCGTCCGGCGTGTTACTGGCGAAGGTGACATTGAGGAAACCCTTGCCGTCGATGCGGAAGGACGTGAATTCATCGGCATCCTCCTCGAAGAGGATAGCGGACACCGCCGCATTGGCCTTGGACTCGGCATCCTGGGCCGTGGCCGGGGTGGAGAAGGGCAGGGTGAAGGCGAGCAACAGGGCCAGGGTGAAGAAGGCGAGGATGCGGTTCATGGTCGCTCCGGTTCGTTTTGGATGTTGGTGAAAATTCGAGCCTGACCCTCTTGGCGCTTAGTTGTCGTGTCCGCGATGATTGACCACGCGTTTATGAAACAGGTCTGGGTGTG
>CAZREY010000243.1:1799-4387 GCA_964599015.1 uncultured Thiobacillus sp. | reverse complement strand
AGGTCCCATGGCTGGGGGCTGTTCGCCCTGTCCATCGGCCTGGGCGTGCTGGCCAAGGGCCCGGCCATCCTCCTGCACCTGCTGCCGGCCGCCCTGCTGGCGCCTTGGTGGAACGACCGGAACTGCTTGCCTTGGCGCCGCTGGTACGCCCACCTGGCCCTGGCGGTCCTTGGTGGTGCCGCCCTGGCCCTGCTGTGGGCCATCCCCGCCGGCATGGGGGGGGGAGAGGAATACCGCCATGCCATCTTCTGGGGCCAGACCGCCAACCGCATGGTCCAGTCCTTCGCCCATCAGCGCCCCCTTTGGTGGTATCTGCCCCTGCTGCCCCTGCTGTTGTTTCCCTGGTTCATCTGGCCTGCCTTGTGGCGCGGTATGAAGGACGCGGCAAAGGTGCGGGACAATGGCCTGCGGCTGGCCCTGGCCTGGATGCTGCCCGCCTTCCTGGCCTTTTCCATGATCAGCGGCAAACAGGTGCATTACCTGTTGCCGGAGTTCCCCGCCTTCGCACTGCTGGCAAGCCGCTGCCTGGTCGATCGGCCCGCCAGCCGTCCATGGCCGCCCGCCCTCATGCTGGTGGTGCTGGGGGTGTCAATGCTGCTGCTTCCCCATCTCCATACCGCCGAGCCGGGGAGTGTCCTGACAAAGGTGCCGGCCTGGGGCGGCCTTGCCCTTGTGCTGCTGGGCCTGGGGACATGGGCACTGAAAGGCACCCCTGTCGCCCTGGTGCCCAGGCTCTCGGCCGCAGCCATTTTGACCATGGCTGCCATGCACCTGGTGCTGATCCGCCCAATTTCCTCGGCCTACGATGTTCGCCCCATCGCCGCTGCCATCGCCCGGGCACAGGAGCAATCCCGGGACGTGGCCAACATTGGCAACTACCACGCCCAGTACCAGTTCGCTGGCCGTCTGAAACAGCCATTGGCCGAACTCACTCAGGGACAGTCTGCCTCCAAGTGGCTGCTGGCCCATCCGGATGGGGTGGCGATCATGTACTTCCGCCAGGAAATGGATCTCAAGCCCCTTCACCCCCTCTACGCCCAGGCCTATCGTGGCCTGCATGTTGCGCTCCTCGATGCACCTGTCGCCCTGGCGATCCTGACACGCGCGGAAGCGTCGGCGGAACAGGCCTCGGAGCAATAAAAAAGGCGCCCGGAGGCGCCTTTTTCAATTCAGGCCTGACGCTATTATTTTTTCTTGCCGCCTTTTTTGGCCGCAACCTTGTCCTTGAAGGCCTTGCCGGGCTTGAAGGCCGGCACCGTGGTGGCGGCGATCTTGATGGCAGCGCCCGTCTGGGGGTTCTTGCCGGTACGGGCAGCGCGCTTGCGGGACTCGAAGGTACCGAAACCGATCACGCTGACGCTGTCACCCTTGGCCACGGCATCCGTGATGGTATCCAGCACGGCTTCCAGAGCACGGCCGGCGGCGGCTTTGGACATGTCGGTCTTGGCGGCGATGGCGTCGATAAACTCAGATTTGTTCATACGGTGTCTCCTGAATGATGTCATGGGCTATGACGGGCGCATCATAGCAAGACATTGGCGAAAAAGTGCAAGTAAAAATCGAGGTTTCATGGGGCTTACCAGTTCGTTTCTCGCTCCGGGCTGGCGGAAATCCTGTGGATTGACAAATCGGCGCCGTTGAACTCTTCCTCCGCGTCCAGGCGCAGGCCCACCGTCAGCTTCAGCAAACCGTAGATCAGGCCGCCCCCCGCCAGGGCCACCGCCACCCCCGCCAGAGTGCCCAGCACCTGGGGAACGAAGCCCACGCCACCCATGCCGCCCAGGGCCTCAAGGCCGAAAATGCCCGCGGCGATGCCACCCCAGGCACCGCACAGGCCGTGCAGGGGCCAGACGCCCAGCACATCATCGATCCTCCAGCGGTTCTGGGTAATGGTGAACATCACCACGAACAGGGCCCCGGCGATGGCGCCCGTGGCCAGGGCGCCAGCTGGATGCATGAGGTCGGATCCGGCGCAGACCGCAACCAATCCGGCCAGGGGGCCGTTGTGAATGAAGCCCGGGTCGTTCCTGCCCACCACCAGGGCCGCCAGGGTGCCTCCCACCATGGCCATGAGGGAGTTCACCGCCACCAGGCCGGAGATGGCCTCCAGCTTCTGGGCCGACATGACGTTGAAGCCGAACCAGCCCACGGTGAGGATCCAGGCCCCCAGGGCCAGGAAGGGGATGCTGGAAGGCGGATGGGCCGCCACCAGCCCATTCTGGTGATAGCGTCCCCGGCGCGCGCCCAGGAGCAGCACTGCGGGCAGGGCGACCCACCCCCCCACGGCATGGACCACCACGGAACCGGCGAAATCGTGGAATTCCGCGCCGAAGCTGGCATTCAGCCAAGCCTGGAAACCGAAATTCTTGTTCCAGACGATGCCTTCGAAAAAGGGGTAGACGAAACCCACCAGGATGAAGGTGGCGGCCAGTTGGGGCTGGAACTTGGCCCGCTCGGCAATGCCGCCGGAAATGATGGCGGGGATGGCGGCGGCGAAGGTGAGCAGGAAGAAGAACTTCACCAGTTCGTAGCCGTTCTTTTCCGCCAGCACATGGGCACCGCTCATGAAGCCCACGCCGTAGGCCACG
>CAZREY010000243.1:0-1789 GCA_964599015.1 uncultured Thiobacillus sp. | reverse complement strand
AGAAATAGGCGATGGTGGACATGGAAAAGTCCGTGAGGATCTTCACCAGGGCGTTGACCTGGTTCTTCCTGCGCACCGTCCCCAGTTCGAGGAAGGCGAAGCCCGAGTGCATGGCCAGCACCATGATGGCGCCCAGCAGGACAAACAAGACGTCGGCACCGGATTGAAAGGCATCCATAAGGTTCTCCTGTAGAAACGGGAAAACCAGAAGCAAAAGACATGCCTTCACTTGGTGCGCGCAACAGGTGGATTTGGGGAGGATGCCCCAAAACAAAACGCCCCATATCGGGGCGTTTAACCGTATTGCGCACCAAGTATGTGCGTCAGCTGGTTTTCTTTTCTTCCTCTTCGATGCGATCCAGCTCCGCCTCCAGTTCTTCTTCCGAGAGGGGCTTGAACTCTTCCACTTCCGGGGGGGCCACCACCTTGTTGCGCACGATCCAGCCCGCCACCAGCACGCCCAATTCATACAGCAGCCACAGGGGCACGGCCAGCATGATCTGGGAGATCACGTCCGGGGGTGTGAAGATGGCGCCGATGACGAAGGCGCCGACGATGACATAGGGCCTGGCCTCCTTGAACGCGGCGATTTCCACCATGCCCGTGACCGCCAGGGCCACCACCACGATGGGTACCTCGAAGGTGATGCCGAAGGCCAGGAACATGGTGATGACGAAATCCAGGTATTTGCCGATGTCCGTCATCACCGCCACGCCCTGAGGGGCGATGCCGACGATGAAACCGAATACCACCGGGAACACCAGGAAATAGGCGAAGGCCATGCCGCAGGCGAACAACACCACGCTGGCCACCACCAGGGGCAGGATGAACCTGCGCTCGTGTTTGTAGAGACCCGGCGCAATGAAGGCCCAGGCCTGGTAGAGGATGTAGGGCAGCGTGATGAGGAAGGCGGCCATGAGGGCCACCTTCACCGGCACGAAGAAGGGGGTCACCACCTCGGTGGCGATCATCTGCCCCCCCTGGGGCAGCTTGCTCAGCAGGGGGTCGGCGAGGAGGCTGTAGAGGTCGTTGGCCCAGGGAAACAGGCAGACGAACACCACGACCCAGGCGATGACCGCCCGCAGCAGACGGTCGCGCAACTCCAGCAAATGGGTGATGAAGGTTTCCTGGCCGTTCATGCTCAGCATGTGCGCATCGCGTCAGACCTGGGGCTTGCCTTCGCCCGGCTTGGCCTCGGCATCTCCCACCCGTTCATCGGCGTGGGGGCCTTCGAGGGCGGCGGGGACTGTCTGGCCATCACCGGCCGGCGACTCGGGGACGTCTCCCGAGGCCGCTTCGTCCGCCTGGATTTTCTCGTACTCGCGCATGGTCAGGCCGCCGTCGGTGGCCCCCATGGCCTGCATCACCTTGCTGATCTGGCCCGTCTCCTCGGCCACCGTGTCCTCCACCCGGTGGAGGGTCTCGTTGGCCATGATCTCGTACTTCTGGGCGCTGTCCTTCATCTCCTGCTGCATCTTGCGCAGTTCTTCCAGGCGCATGTCCCGGTCGATGTCCTGCTTGACCTGGGAAACGTAGCGGTTGAGCCGCCCCAGCCATTGGCCAGCCGTGCGCGCCACCTTGGGCAGGCGCTCGGGACCGATGACCACCAGGGCGACGATGCCGATGAGCAGGAGTTCGGTAAAGCCGATGTCGAACATGGCGAGCAGCTAGTGGCTAGTAGCGAGTGGCCAGAACTTGCGGTGATGCGCCACAAGCGACTGACGACCCCCCACTTGCCAGGTCTCAGCTTTGCTGTTTGTCCTTGACCTCGCCTTCGATGGTGGTGCCC
>CAZREY010000242.1:0-4423 GCA_964599015.1 uncultured Thiobacillus sp. | reverse complement strand
ACGAGCGCACCGGCGAGATGATCGAGCGCATCGGCCTGGTGAACTTCCTGGAAGGACTGAACCTGGAGATCGACCCCAACATGATCGTCCACCCCCGCACCAACCCCTACGTGCGCACCGACGGCTGGGACGAGGAGGCCGAGAAGTGGTTCGCCCGCAAGGCGGAGGCCGCCGCGCGGCATGCCGGCGGACAGTTCGCCAAGGCGGCCTGACAACCCACCGACCACCACAGCCATGAAAGGATCAACATGAGAAACATCCACATCGATTACCCCGGTTCCGACCTGACATTCCGGCACGCCAGCTTCCTCGCCAGGGAAGCCGCCCTGAAGGGGCAGATGCGGGAACCCACCATCATGTCCTGGCATACGCCCCACGGCATGTCGCCCGGCTTCGAGGGCGGCGACCCGGACACCTGGTGGGAAAAGTTCGGCGAGGGCAACGGCGGGCGCCTGGAGGTCAGCGTGGGCGATGGCTATGCCTTCGTCATGATGGATGCCCGGGGCTACGACACCCTGGAGGACATTCCCCTGCGCAACCTGGGGGACAGCGAAGGCAGGCAATACGTCTGCTTCGCGCCCCTGCTGGGCGGCTCCGCCATTCCCACGCCGGAGGCCTGCTCCCTGCTGGACGAATGGACGGCGGACCAGTACTGACCCCCGAATCGCCACAAAGGAGCCACAGCCATGGACACACCCTACCCAAGCGCCCCTGACTTCGACGCGGACGGCTTCATGTGGGAAACGGACGCCTGGAACGAGGACACGGCCCGGCGCATCGCCGCCCTGGACGGCCTGGGCGAACTGAATGAACAGCAGCTTGCCCTGCTGCGCCAGTTGCGGGAGAGCTACCAGCGCTGGGACGCACCGCCCGCCCTCCCCCACGTCTGCCACCTGGGTGGTTTCAGCCAGGATTGCCTGAGCCGGCTATTTCCCGATGCACGGGAAGCCTGGCGCATCGCCGGCCTGCCCAACCCCGGGGAGGAGGCCAAGGCCTACCTGTAATCCGCACGCGACACCGCGCCGCGCACCCTGGCGGAAATGCCTACACGGCGGGATATGGACTGAGATACCCTCTCAGTCCATTGCTTTTCATGTTCCAGCGATGTTGCGCCGCCCCCGTCTCCGCCAGTCATATCCTCCCGCCCCCCCCGTTCCATTTGCCGGCCGGCGCAAGCACGGATACTGACCATGCGCTTCAAGCAGCTTGTGGAAGGCGCCAACGAAGGCATCCTGGTGGCGGATGCGGATACCCGGATGCTGCGCTACGGCAACCCGGCGGCCTGCCTCATGCTGGGCTATGAGCAGGAGGAACTCCTGGCCCTGTCCCTGGATGCGATCCACCCCGACGACGATGCCGGCGACATGCGGGACCGGGTCAGGAAAGCGGCGGAACGAAGCGCCCAGCGGTTCGAGAATGTGCCCTGGAAGCGCAAGGATGGCGCCGTGTTCTACGCGGACATCAACAGCACGGCCATGACGATCGACGGCACCCTGTGCGTGGTGGCCTTCTTCAGCGACACCACGGAGCGCCGGCGCGTCCAGGAGGCGCTCCAGCAGAGCCAGGCCCTGCTGAACGAGGCCCAGGCGGTGGCCCATCTGGGCAACTGGACCCTGGACCTGGCCACCGGCCGGGCCCTGTGGTCGGACGAGGAATACAGGCTGCTGGGCTACGAACCGGGCAGTGTGGAGGCCACGGCGGAGAACTTCATGCGCGCCGTGCACCCGGAGGATCGGGACGCGGTTTCGGCGGAGATGCAGCGGGCCATGGGTTCCGCCGAGGCCGGGCCCTACCTGATCGAACATCGGGTGGTGACCCCCCAGGGGGAACGCATCGTGGAGGAAAGAGGCCGGGTGACCTTCTCTCCGGAGGGCACCCCCCTGCGCATGTTCGGCACCACCCTGGACATCACCAAGCGCCAACTGGCCATCCACGAGGCCATGCGGCGGAATTCCGAACTGGAAGCCATCTTCCAGGCCCTGCCGGACATCTATTTCCGCATGGCGAGGGACGGCACCATCCTGGAATACCGGGCCCAGCGGCAATCGGCGCTGTACGTGCCGCCGGAGCATTTCCTGGGGCGGCGCATGCAGGACATCGTGCCGCCCGACCTGGCCCGCCTGTTCCTGGAGAAAAAGGCCGAAGTGGAACGGGACGGCGCATTGCAGACCTACGAGTACCAGCTCCGGGTCCCGGAAGGCCTGGGCACCTTCGAGGCCCGCCTCACCAGCCTGGCGCCGGTGAGCGACGACCTCATCGCCGTGATCCGGGACGTGACCGAGCGCAAGCGGGTGGACGAGGAGATCCGCTACCGCGCCAACTATGACCAGCTCACGGGCCTGCCCAACCGGGAACTGCTGGTGGAGCGGCTCACCCAGGCCATCAAGCAGTCCCATCGCGAACCCCACCGGCACGCCCTGCTGTTCGTGGACCTGGACCATTTCAAGCAGGTGAACGACACCCTGGGCCACGCCCTGGGCGACCTGCTGCTGCGGCATGCGGCCGACCGCCTGCGGCACTGCGTGCGGGAGATCGACACCGTGGCGCGCCTTGGGGGCGACGAATTCGTGATCCTGCTGCAGGGCATCGAGCACCCCCGCCACGCCGCCCAGGTGGCGGGCAAGATCATCGACCTGCTGGACGATCCCTTCCAGCTGGAAGGGCACGCGGCCCACATCGGCGCCAGCATCGGCATCACCCTGTTCCCGGACGACGGCGAAGATGTGCTCACCCTATTCCGCAACGCGGACCTGGCCATGTACCGGGCCAAGGATGCCGGGCGCAACACCTTCCAGTTCTTCGAGAGCTCCATGACCCGGGCGGCCATGGAACGCCGCAACCTGGAAAGCGACCTGCGCCAGGCCCCGGCCCGGGGCGAATTCCTGCTGCATTACCAGCCCATCTTCGACCTTCGGGAAGGCCGACTGGCCGGCGCCGAGGCCCTGGTGCGCTGGCAGCATCCGCAGCGGGGCCTGGTGTCTCCGAATGCCTTCATCCCCCTGGCGGAGGAGACCGGACTCATCCGCGAGCTGGGCGCCTGGGTGCTGGAGCAGTCCTGCCGCCAGGTGGCCCTGTGGCGGGAACAGGGACTGGACCTGTACGTGGGCGTCAACATCTCCAGCCGGCAGATTCCCGACGGCCTGCCCATGGAATGGATGCAGGCCCTGCCGGCGCGCTGGGGCCTGGGGCCGGACAGCCTGGTGCTGGAGATCACCGAGGGATTGCTGCTGGCGGACAACGCCAAGACGCGGCAGTGGCTGGATGGCGCGCGGGAGCTGGGTTTCGGGGTTTCCCTGGATGATTTCGGCACGGGCTATTCCTCCCTGGCCTATCTCAAGCGCTTCCACGTGGACACGGTCAAGATCGACCGTGCCTTCGTGGGCGACATGGAACGGGATGCCGCCGACCGCGCCCTGGTGGAGGCCATCCTGGCCATGGCCCGCAGCCTGGGCCTGGAAGTGGTGGCGGAAGGCGTGGAAAGCCCGGGCCAGTTGTCGCTGCTGCGGAAACTGGGTTGCCGCTACGCCCAGGGCTACCACCTTTCCCGCCCCGTGCCGCCGGAGTCGTTCGCCGAGCTTGCCCAGCGCGGCGTGTAGCCGCGAAAGACGGGGGGCCTCCGCCTCAGACGGGTCCGGGAACGCCGGCGGTGATATGCGCCACCCGGCGGTGGACCACCATGCCGGCGGCCCGCTTCAGTGCCGGCGCCGTTGTTGGGGCGCGGACGTGGACGCGGGACCGCGGCCTTCGATGTGGCGGAAGGTGATGCGCCCCTTGCTCAGGTCATAGGGGGAAAGCTCCAGGGACACCTTGTCGCCCGCCAGGATGCGAATGTGGTGCTTGCGCATCTTGCCTGCACTGTAGGCCACCAGGTTGTGGCCGTTGTCCAGGGTGACCAGAAAACGGGAGTCCGGCAGCACTTCCGTTACCACGCCGTTCATTTCAAGCAGTTCTTCCTTGGCCATGGGGAATCTCCGGGGAAAGGTTGAAAATAAAAAACCCGGCTTGGGGCCGGGTAAAAACCGATAAGGCAGGCCATGGGCCTGCCCATCCTTCAGTCCGCCGAGCGGATGTTGGTCGCCTGCAGGCCCTTGGGGCCGGTGGTGACGTCGAAGGTGACGCGCTGGCCTTCGGCCAGGGTCTTGAAACCCTGGCTCTGGATGGCGGAAAAATGGGCGAAGAGGTCATCGCCGCCCTCGGAGGGGGAGATGAAACCGAAACCCTTGGATTCGTTGAACCACTTCACAATACCTGTTGCCATGACTTGAACTTCCTGAAACGAAACAAAAAAGGGGCTAGCCCCGGTCGGGGCGAAGTCAAGATGGCAGGGTGATGAATCGTGAAGAATTGCCGCGGGACCGCGGATACTGAACCAGACAACAACAGCGCAACTTGAGGATCGCTGGCGCGCACTATCCTCTCAATC
>CAZREY010000241.1:0-4426 GCA_964599015.1 uncultured Thiobacillus sp. | reverse complement strand
GGCGGACAAGAAGCACGAGATCTTCGACGAGGATCTCCATGCCCTGGTGTCCGATGATGCCACCTTCGAGTCCTGCGACCGTTTCAAGCTGGTGTCCCTCAAGGTGTGCTCCGAGACCGGCGAGACGCCCCACGCCCAGGTGGTGTTGAGCGACAACGGCGACGAGTTGCGCGCCGACGCCGACGGTGGCGGCCCCGTGGATGCCTCCTTCAAGGCCATGGAAAAGATGGTGGGAAGCGGCACCGACCTGTTGCTCTATTCGGTGAACAACATCACTACCGGTACCGATGCCCAGGGTGAGGTGACGGTGCGGCTGTCCAAGGGTGGGCGCATCGTCAACGGCCTGGGGGCAGACACGGACATCGTCATCGCTTCCGCCAAGGCCTACATCAACGCCCTGAACAAGCTGTTCGGCGGCGAGGAACGGGCCCATCCCCAAGTCTGAGGGGCGATCACGCAAACAAAAAGGGCAGCCCAGGCTGCCCTTTTTTACATGGGGTGACGGATCAGTCGCCGCCGTGGATGCAGGGCACCTGGCCGGTTTCGGTCACCCCGGTGGGCACTTTGCCGAACCACATCTGCCACATGGAGATGATCCACATGATGGCGAAGGACATGCCCATGATGGCGCCGCTGCCGATCACCACCCAGGCGAAGCCGGTCCACACCTTGGTCAGGTACCAGGAGGCCACGTCGGTGAGCAGCACCGCGAAGGGAGCGGCGATCAGCAGGCACTTCAGCCAGGTGGGACGCACGTAGGCGTGGGTGAAGATGTAGCCGACGATGAAGAAGATGAAGGTGATGGAGAACAGGTGGATGTGGGAGACCCGCACCAGGGTGTGGATGTTCATGCCCTCGTCCTTGGCCGTCACCTTGGAAACGCCCTCGAAGTTGGTGAAGTTGGGCAGATGGGGGTTGGCCTCCGGGTTGTGGCACATCACGCAGTGTTCCTGCAGGATGGGGTTGATCTTGCCCTCGAATTCCTCCTGGGGCGCGCCGGCGTGCAGCCAGTTGAACAGCACCTCGCGCTTCTCGGCGGGCAGCATGTCCGCCATGGAGGCCCGCAGGGCGGCTTCCATCCTGGTGCCTTCCGGGTTGCCGCTGTAGGAGATCATCAGGTCCTTGGCGGACAGCATGGGGTCGCCGTCCTTGCCCGCGTGGTTCTCCCACACCTGGATCATGGCCATGAGGTAGCCCGTGCCGAAGACGATCAGCACCATGCTGAACAGCACGCGCATGGACATGGGCAGGAATTTGAAGTGGACGAAGTTCACGTTGGTCATGGAACGGCTCCTGAAAGAAAAACCTTATATAAGCAGACGCTAATTTTACAGCAAGCATCCTATCTGGATATGCGTATCCGACATTTGATATCGGTCAACAGTTTGCGGCCTTAAGCCGGTTTCGCGTTGCGTGCGTACCACGCCGCGGCGAAAAAAAAGATCAGGGACAGCGCCACTTCCAGCAGGCCCAGCCACACACCCGGATACGGGTCAGTCCAGGCCCGCACGCTGCCTTCAGTGAAATATAACCAGATCAGCAGGGTTGACCAGCGGTAGGTATAGAGCCTGCCTCCCAGGATGCCGAACAAGGGGACCAGCAGGGGCAGGACCTTCAGCACCAGCCAGGACCCCCCCGGCCGCAGGGGGGCCAGCCACAGTTCCCAGGCCAGGCCCAGGCAGATGAGGCCGATCAGGCTGGCGGAGGCGATGCTCCTCAGCAGTGCCGGGCTCATGCCTGGGCCCGGCTGGCCTGGGCCAGTTCCACCAGGGCGGCGCGGGCCTGTTGGGCGTCAGCGATCGGGGAAGGGAAATCGAAGCGCAACACCCGGTCGCCGGCGCGTACATCGAAACCGTCCGGGTCGATGCCGATCATCTCGGCGGCGTCGGTTTCCACGCCATGCACGTGGCGGCAGTAGGCCACCAGGTTGGGGCCATGGTCCGCGTTCATGTGGGCCAGAATGTCCGCCTCCTGCCCCGCCAGGGGGCCGGGTTGCAGCAGATAGTTTTCGGGTTCCACCCAATGGATGCGGCCGAAGCCGCCAATCCAGCGCACTCGAACCGGCTCGATGCGCCAGAAGTGGAAGTCGTGCATGGCGAAGTAGGTCTCCGCCTGGGGGTGGTGGCGCAGGTAGCGGGGTCCCAGCGCGGCCTTGTCCGCCAGGCGCACCGCATTGCCGATGACCGTCACCCGCCCCGTCACCTGCATGTCCGGGCTGTAGGGCTGCACGATGAGGGAGCAGCGGGGGTCCGCGTCCAGGTTCCTGGTGTGTTCCGCCAGGGTGGAGATGAGGATTAGCGGGCAGCCACCGTGGTCCGTGACGAAGGGGGCCACGGAGCCGAAGGGAAAGCCCTCGACGCGCCGGGAGATCGTCGACAGCACCCCGGAGAACTGGCCCCGCACGAAACGCCGGGCGTCCTCGCCGTTGTTGCGGCCGTTTTCCCGGCCGCTGTCTTGGATGCCGACGTTCATGCCAGCCTCAGGGCCAGTTCCGCCAGCCGCCTGCCCTGGGCGAAGGCCAGGCGGCGTTCCTCCTCGGTGACGGGGCGCTTGCCGTCGGGCCCGGCCCAGTGGCTGGCGCCGTAGGGGGTGCCGCCGGCCTGGGTCTGGTTCAGTTCCGGATGGGTGTAGGGCAGGCCGGCGATCACCATGCCGTGGTGCAGCAAGGGCAGCATCATGGAAAACAGGGTGGTTTCCTGGCCGCCGTGCAGGCTGGCGGTGGAGGTGAACACGCAGGCGGGCTTGCCGGCCAGGGCCCCTTCAAGCCACAGGCCGGAGGTGCCGTCCCAGAAGTGTTTCATGGCGGAGGACATGTTGCCGAAGCGGGTGGGGGAGCCCAGGGCCACGCCGGCACATTGCCGCAGATCGTTCAGGGTGGCGAAGGGGGCGCCTTCGTCCGGCACCAGCCGGGCGGGCCCGTCCCGCTCGGTCATCACCCTGGGCACGGTGCGCACCCTCGCCTTGCAGCCGGGCACCGATTCCACGCCGTGGGCCACGTGCTGGGCCAGTTGTTTCACCGAGCCGTGCAGGCTGTGGTAGAGAACCAGGATTTCAGTCATTGCTCACTCCAGAAGGCTGGAAATCATAGCAGCCGATGCGTCATGCCCGTGGCAAGGGCCGGGCGTTTGCCGGAAAATGCACGTTTTATCCCAAACCCACATTGCCATCATGAATCTGCACGAATACCAGGCCAAGGCCGTGCTGCGGGACTATGGCGTGCCCACTCCCCGTGGCATGGTCATCAACAATGCCGAAGGCTGCGCCGCGGCCGTGGCGGAACTGGGGGGGCTGCCCCTGGTGGCCAAGGCCCAGATCCACGCCGGCGGACGCGGCAAGGCGGGTGGCGTGAAGGTGTGCCGTACCGGCACGGACCTCCAGCAATTCGCCTCCGGCCTGCTGGGCAGCCGCCTGGTGACCTACCAGAACGCCCCGGACGGCCAGCCGGTGAACAGCCTGCTCATCGAGGAGACCCTGCCCATCGCCCGGGAACTCTACCTGTCCATCACCGTGGACCGGGCCGCCGAGCGCATCGGCCTGGTGGCCTCCGCCGCCGGCGGCATGGAGATCGAGGAGGTGGCCCGCACCTCGCCTGAGAAAATCCTGAAGGAATGGGTCAACCCCGTCACCGGACTCATGGACTACCAGGGGCGCAACCTGGCCTTCGGCCTGGGTCTGGCAGGGGAACAGATCGGCGCCTTCGTGAAGCTGGTGAAGACCCTGTACCGGGTGTTCCTGGACAAGGACCTGTCCCTGCTGGAGATCAACCCCCTGGTGGTGACGGAGACCGGCGCGGAGGGAGGAAAAATCCTGCCCCTGGACTGCAAGATGAGCGTGGACGACAACGCCCTCTACCGCCAGAAGCCCCTGGCTGAGCAGGCGGACATGAGCCAGATCGACGCCAAGGAGGCCGAGGCCCACGCCCACAACGTCAACTACATCGCCCTGTCCGGCAACATCGGCTGCATGGTGAACGGGGCGGGACTGGCCATGGCCACCATGGACCTGATCAAGCTCTCCGGCGGCCAGCCCGCCAACTTCCTGGACGTGGGGGGCGGCGCCACGGCCCAGTCCGTGGCCCAGGCCTTCCAGATCATCCTGGCGGATCCAAACGTGAAGTCCGTGCTCATCAACATCTTCGGCGGCATCGTGCGCTGCGACCTCATCGCCGAGGGCATCATCCAGGCGGTGCGGGACGTGGGCGTGAAGGTGCCCGTGGTGGTGCGTTTGGAAGGCACCAACGCGGAAAAGGGTCGTGAACTGCTGGCGGCTTCCGGCCTCGCCATCCTGGCCGCCAACGACCTTACCGAGGCCGCTAGATTGGCCACTGAGCTGGCCGTGGAGAAAGCACGATGAGCATCCTCGTCAACAAGAACACCAAGGTCATCTGCCAGGGCTTCACCGGCAAGCAGGGCACCTTCCATTCCGA
>CAZREY010000240.1:0-4442 GCA_964599015.1 uncultured Thiobacillus sp. | reverse complement strand
GAAGGCCAGCAGGAACAGGGCGCCCTTGCCCGGGGAGCCGGCGGCCAGGGCCGACACCAGCACGCTGTACACCAGGCCGCAGGGCAGCCAGCCCCACAGCATGCCCGCCACCAGGGCCTGGCCGTGATGGCGGATGGGCATCACCCGCCCCAGCAGGGGCTGCACCCGCCGCCACAACCCGCCCCCCGCCTTTTCCAGCCACAGCACCGCCTGGCTCAGGCCCGCCAGGTAGAGCCCCAGCAGGATGAGCACCCCCTGGGCCAGCACGTACAGGCCCGTTTGCAGGGGATACAGGGTGTCGGAGAGGAAGGCGGCGGCCCCCACCAGCCCGGCCAGGGCCCCCGCCGCCGTGTAGCTGGCGATGCGCCCCGCGCTGTAGGCCAGGTGGAAGCTGAAGGGTTGCTTCTGTTGCGCCTGAAAGGACATGGCGGTGACGATGCCGCCGCACATGCCCACGCAGTGGGCGCCCCCCAGCAGGCCGGTCAGGAAGGCGGCGACACGGTAGAGTTCGGGCTTGTTGGGGAGTGGGGAGTGGGGAGTGGGGAGTGGGGAGTGGGGAGAGTATAGGAGACGCTGTCCGGGGTGTTCGGTCATCCTTCCTCTGCTGCGCCAGTCGAACACCTATTTCCCACTACCCATTTCCCACTTCCTGCATTCCATCATTCGCACAACATGCCGTCCCGGGCCCAGGCCTGCACGTCCTTCAGCCACGCCTTGGCGCCGCCGGGCACGGTGGGGAACTGGCCCATGGGCGTCATGCCCCCTTCCAGGGCCCAGTGGATGCGCACATCGTGGACCAGGTGTTCCAGCAACTGGGCATCCCGGTTGGCGGCGCCCGAGTTGCGCTTGATCAGCAGGCAGGTGTCCCGGGCGTTCAGGCCCGTGTAATCCATGCGGCTGCCCTGGGGGGCGAACCACTCCCCGGCGGCCAGGTTCGTGACGCGGGGGGTATGGCACTTGTCGCACAGATAGCGGTTGCGATGGGAGTGATACGAACGCCCGTTGCTCCTGCGGCTGTTGAACTGGTGGCAGCCCAGGCAGCGTTCGTGCATGAACTTGGCGTACAGGGCATCGCCGAACTTCACGGGGTCGGCGCTGGCGGGAGGGGCGGTGTTCAGCAGCAGCAAGGCGGCAATGGCAAACAGGTGTTTCATGTTGCAGTGTCGTCCGCCGCCGGCGCGAAGATGTCCCGGTAGGCGGCGTAGGTGGAGGTGAGGGTCCAGGGGATGAAAACGAGCAGCCCCAGGCCGAAGGGGATGATCACCGCCACCATGCCCAGCAGGCCCAGGATGGAGGTGTACACCAGCAGGGGACGCCAGTTGACGGCACAGGCCCACAGGCTCCACCACATGGCCTTCACCGGCCGGAAACCTTCGAAATGGGCCAGGCCCGGGGAAAACCAGGTGGCCATGAGCAGGGGCGTCATGAGCAGGGCCCCCAGGCCCAGGGCCGGCAGGATGCCGTCCAGCAGGGCCCGGGCCTCCTCGGGGGTGAGGGCGTGGGGGTTCTCGATCTGGGCCATGAGCAGGCTCATGTCGCCCCCGGTGAAGAAGGCCACGCCCCGGAACACCAGCAGGGTGGCCAGCATGTAGGCCACGCCGATGACCAGCAGGCTGTCCCGTCCCTGGCGGAAACCGGCCCCCAGGTAGACGAAGTTCACCTGTTCCCCCTGTTGCCCGGCCCGGCTGGCGGCCAGATAGGCGGAGACGATGAAGGGGGACAGCACATGCACCAGGAAGCCCCCCACATAGGGCAGCGCCCCCACGCCCATGAGCACCAGAAAGACCAGGGCGGTCATGCCGGACCAGGGGATGGGGGCCAGCTTGAAGAGATCCCAGCCCTGCCTGATCCAGGCCAGGCCCTGGGCGGCGGGGGGACGTGCGACAGTCAAGGAAGGCATACGGCGGAAGAAGGGATTAAGGGATCCGGCCCGGGCGGCAAGCCCAGGCCCATGGCCCCGAGACTAGCTTGCAAGGATCAAAACTGATGGATGACCCACATGGGGACCATGAAGTTCGGCGACAGGTCGTCGTAGCGGCGCATCAGGCCGTCCCCCCGGGTGTCGATCAGGTAATAGGACTTACCGTGGGGCGGGGTCACCTTGATCATGTACAGGCGGCCCTTGATGCGGAATTCCTCCACCTTGTCCTCGCCCTTCTGGGTGATGGTGACCTGGGGCTCCAGCTCCGGGTCCACCATGCCGGGAGGCGGCGGGATGTAGGGCAGGGGTTCCAGGGCGGGCTTGTCCGCGGACCAGGCGGGACCGGCGGCGAGACAGGCGATGCAGAACAGGGGGGCGAGACGCATGGCTTTACTCTTCATGGGGACGCTTTCATTTTAGCCCCGGACGCCTTACAGATTGAGCAGGATTTCCCGCTCGGCGGCGGAGGGTTCGAAGCCCCGGGTCTCGTAATGGCGGAAGATGGCCTCCACCACCTGGGCGGGCTCGTCGATCACCTGGATCAGGTCCATGTCCTCGGGGGCGATCATGGCCTCCCCCACCAGCCGGTCCCGCAGCCACTCCACCAGGCCGTTCCAGAAGCTGGACTTCACCAGGATGATGGGGATGGGCCGGGTCTTGCCCGTCTGCACCAGGGTCAGGGCCTCCATGAGCTCGTCCAGGGTGCCCAGGCCGCCGGGCATGACCACGTAGGCGCTGGCGAACTTCACGAACATCACCTTGCGGGCGAAGAAGTGGCGGAAGGTCTGGGAGATGTCCTGGTAGGGGTTGGCCCGCTGCTCATGGGGCAGCTGGATGTTCAGGCCCACGCTGGGGGACTTGCCGAAATAGGCCCCCTTGTTGGCCGCCTCCATGACCCCGGGGCCGCCGCCGGAGATGACGGCGAAGCCCGCGTCGGAAAGCTTGCGGGCGATGGCCTCGGTGAGCATGTAGTAGGCCGAGTCCGGCTGGATGCGGGCGCTGCCGAAGATGCTCACCGCCGGGCGGATGGGGGCCAGGCGTTCCGTGGCCTCCACGAACTCGGCCATGATCTCGAACATGCGCCAGGATTCCCGGGCGGACAGCTTGGCCTCCTGGCCGCCGCCGGGGTCGTGGAGATTGGGTATCTTGGGTTTGCTCATGGGTATGCCCTCGGGGGTCCTGGCCGGATTGTAGGGGCCAAAGGCTAATATTCGTCCACTCACAAGGAAAACCCCCATGACCGATACCCTGCTGCTGGTGGATGGCTCCAGCTATCTCTACCGCGCCTTCCACGCCCTGCCCGACCTGCGCGCCCCGGACGGCTCCCCCACCGGCGCCCTGTACGGCGTCATCAACATGCTCAAGCGACTGCGCAAGGACTACCCCACCGCCCACGCCGCCTGCGTGTTCGACGCCAAGGGCAAGACCTTCCGGGACGACTGGTACCCGGCCTACAAGGCCCACCGCCCCCCCATGCCCGAGGACCTGTCCATCCAGATCGCCCCCCTGTTTGATGCCATCCGGGCCCTGGGCTGGCCCCTGCTCATGGTGGAAGGCGTGGAGGCAGACGACGTCATCGGCACCCTCACCCACCAGGCGGAAGCCGCCGGCATGGAGGCCGTGGTCTCCACCGGCGACAAGGACCTGGCCCAGCTGGTGACCCCCCACGTGCGCCTGGTGAACACCATGACCAACGAGGTGCTGGACGAGGCCGGGGTGCTGGCCAAGTTCGGCGTGCCCCCCGAGCGCATCATCGACTACCTGACCCTGATCGGCGATGCCGTGGACAACGTGCCCGGCGTGGACAAGGTGGGCCCCAAGACGGCGGTGAAATGGCTGGGGGAATTCGGCGACCTGGATGCCCTCATGACCCGGGCCGGCGAGGTGAAGGGCAAGGCCGGCGAGAACCTGCGGGCTGCCCTGGACTGGCTGCCCCTGGGCCGCCGGCTCATCACCGTGAAGACCGACGTGGCCCTGGACGTGGCGCCCCAGGACCTGCGCTGGGGGGAGGAAGACAAGGCCAGGCTGGTGGAGCTGTTTTCCCACTACAACTTCCGCACCTGGCTGCGGGAAGCCAGGGGGGAAGAGACTCCCCCCTCCCCCGCAAGCGGGGGAGGGGCCGGGGGAGAGGGTCACACCTCTGCCGGCCCCGAACACCGACCCGCTCCCCTAACCCCTCCCCCGCCTGCGGGAGAGGGGCATATCGAGCGCCACTACGAAGCCATCCTGGACGAGGCAGCCCTGTCCAAATGGCTGGACAAGCTCGCCGCCGCCGACCTCGTCTGCCTGGATACGGAAACCACCAGCCTGGACCCCATGCAGGCCCGCATCGTGGGCATGTCCTTCAGCCTGGAGCCCGGCGAGGCGGCCTACCTGCCCCTGGCCCACCACTACGCCGGCGCCCCGGACCAGTTGAACCTGGAAGCCGTGCTGGCCCGTCTCAAACCCCTGCTGGAAGACCCCGGGAAAGCCAAGGTGGGCCAGAACCTGAAATACGACTGGCACGTGTTCATGAACCACG
>CAZREY010000239.1:0-4446 GCA_964599015.1 uncultured Thiobacillus sp. | reverse complement strand
GACCACCAGCACGGCCGCCGACGCAATCCAGATATAAGGCAGCGAATCAGCCCCCAGGGCCTCGATGAGCAGGGAACGGCTGGCCGGCTTGAGGTGATACAGGGCGGTGACGATGAGGAAGAAATCCAGGGAAAACACCAGCGAGCGCAGCCATGTCCCATTGGCATGGGCATCCGGCCGGGAACTTCTTTGCGTATCTGATGACATAATCAGGATTGTTCCCTAGGAAGCTTTCAGGATACGCGCGACCAAGGGGCATGGAATACCTCGCCGCCCTGATGGGAATTGAGGGTGTCACCGATCAATCCAAACCCTGGAGGCCAGCACGCATGAGCCTGACAAGACTGCTGTTCAGCCTTGCCCTGACCCTGATTTTCACCCCCCTCGCCGCCAACGCCGGGGCGCGGTCCGCCTGGCCGGAGCTGGACCGGTCCGTGGACGCCCGGCTGCAATCCGAACTGGAAAAGAACGTGGCCAGCCTGGGCCTGGACCAGGCCGCCAGCCAACAGCGCCTGGCGGTGGCCGTCACCGACATCACCGACCTGGAGCACCCCCGCTTCGCCGCCGTCAATCCCAACCACATGGCCTATGCCGCCAGCCTGCCCAAGATCGCCATCCTGCTGGGGGCCTTCAAGCGCATCGAGGCCGGCGACATGCAACTGGACGCCGCCACCCGGGACACCCTGGCCCGCATGATCCGCGTCTCCTCCAACACCGCCGCCAGCGAGATGCTGGGACGGGTGGGCATGGGCTACCTGGCCGACCTGCTGCGCTCCCCCGTCTACCGCCTCTACGACCCCGAGCGCAACGGCGGCCTGTGGGTGGGCCGTCCCTACGGCAAGGGCGGCGAGACCCGGCGCGACCCCCTGCACAACCTCTCCCACGGCGCCACCGCCCTGCAGGTGAGCCGCTTCTACTACCTGCTGGAAACCGGGCGCCTGCTGTCCCCGGAACTGACCGGCGAGATGAAGTCCATCCTGGGCAACCCGGGCATCCACCACAAGTTCGTCAAGGGCCTGGAAAGCGAATATCCCGGCGCCCGCATCTACCGCAAGTCCGGCAGCTGGCGGAACTGGCACGCGGACAGCGCCATCGTCGAACGGGACGGCCGCCGCTACATCGCCGTGGCCCTGGCGGAAGACCCCAAGGGCGGCGACTGGCTGAGCCACCTCATCGTCCGCCTGGACAAGGCCGTGTTCAGCACCGCGCCCAGGACCCTGGCTTCGGCCGGGAACGGCTCCGACCGGGTGGCGCTGCTCAAGTAAGCGATGCAGGCGGGTGGCCAGGGTCTGGTGGGCCACCGCCGAGTTCTGGCGCAGCACGTTTGAACTGACCACCACCAGGTAGTGCAGGCGGGGCCCGCCCGCCGGGTGCTCCACGATGGCCACCGAATTCAGCAGGTTCTCCACGTTGCCCTGGTACTTGCGGCAGACGAAGCCCGGCTCCGGCCGGCAGCGGTACAGGGACCCGGACTTGAAATACACCGCCGCGTCCTTGAGGGCCGGCGAGGAGGCATAGCGGATGCGCCGCTGGGTCATGTACAGCAGGCGCTTGATCTCCCGGCTGGACCAGGCGTCCACGATGCGCCCCTGCTCCAGGGCCAGCAGCCATCGGGTCAGCTCCCTGGGCGTGGCCCTGCTGCCCCCCCCGGGCACCCTGGACTTGCCGGTGTTGGTGAAGAATCCTCCCTGGCGCAGGGCCTCCGGGTCCAGGCCGTTGCGCGTCACCGCCCCCGCCATGACCCGCTCCAGCAAGGCCGCCAGATCATTTTTCGGCGTGGCGCGGAAGAACGCCGCCCCGGTCTTTTCGTCCACGGGGTAATCCCGGCCGTAATGGGCCAGCAGCAGGGTCTCCCGCATGACCATGGAGGCCGCCGCGTTGGAACTGGCCGACAGCATCCAGTCCAGGTAGGTCCACAGGCTGGCGGCATCCCCCACCCGCAAGGGCCGGTAGCTGAGGCGGTGGCCGTCCCAGAACGGCACCACATGGCTGTCGTGCACGATGAAGCCGTCCGCCACCACCCGCGTCTCCCTCAGGACGCGCTCCCGGGCGGCGATATCGTCGGGGTACAGATCGGCCAGCAACTGGAACAGGGCCGTGGCCACCACCACCTTGCCCACGCTGCCCGGGTTGAATCGCGCTTCGGCCCGGTGCTCGGCATAGACCGGCCGGGATGGATCGCTCAGGTCCAGCACCGCCAGGGAATAGCGGTCCGCATCCCCCCCCAGCAGCTTCGCGATCTGGCGGCTGAAGACCTCATCCGGGGCGGGCAGGCCGATATGTCCCGAAGGCAGCCGCAGGTCCACCTCCCCCAGCCCCAGCCGCCCGCCCGGCGGCTGCACCGTGGCTCGGATCTTGCCCTCCAGGGCCAGGCGGTAGCCTTCCAGACGGCCGATGCCGGTATGGGCTTCGCCGTCCAGCGGATAGGCGCCGGCCAGGCCGGGCAGGAGCAGCAGCAGCAGCAATAAAACACGCATCAGTTTCCCTCCAGCAGGTCGATCCAGGTTTCCTTGCGGGCGCGCAGCGGTGCGTCCAATTCCAGCAGGAAGTGGTCACGCCGGGCCACCTTGCTCCGCAGATAGGGCCGAATCTGGAACAGGGCCAGGCGGCCGTCCACAAAGCCGAACTCCACATCCGCCGGCGCCAGGGCCCCCCCATCGTCCCGCTGGGGGAAGCGCCAGGGCAATTGCAGGCCCAATTGGCGCAACTGCTCCACCTCGGCTGCCGTCAGCACGGGGCCGCCCTGCACCGGCCGGCGATGGAGCCCTCCCCCGTCCCCCAGGCCATGCCTTGCATCCGCGCTGGCCTCGGCCAGAAGCCGCACCGTCCCTGTCGCGGCATCGATGAGCAATTCTTCCGCCGACTGCCCCGCCACCGCGCCGCCCACCCCCTCGTTCGCCGCCACGGTGTATTGACCGGGGCTGCCCGACGCCAGGTTCATGGTCAGCATCACCCCCGACTTGTTCGCCGGCACCGAGCGTTGCAGGAGCACCGAGACATAGACGTGCTCCGGGCTCGCCATGCGCATCTGGCGCCAGGCGAAGGCCCGCTCCGTGAACGGCGAGGCCCATACCCGCCGGATGGCCTGGACCACCTGCTCGAAGCCCACCACATGGGGCACGGTGAGGTTCAACCCGGCGCCGGCAAACCCTGGCAGATCCTCCATGTTGGTGTCGCTGCGCACGAACACGCCATAGCTGCCCTCCCTGCCGAAGCGCGCCGCCATGGCCTGCCTGAGGGTGGCGCGGAAGGGCTCCCCCGGATCCGTGTTCTCGACCCAGGTCCGCAACCGCTGCCGCAGCCGGGCGGCCGCGCCGGCTTGCTCACTGGCCGGCAACCTGGCCAGGCGCCGGTATTCGGCCTGCATCCAGTCGAAGGCGCTCATGCCCGTGCCCGCCATGGGCTGTTCCAGAAAGGCCCGGAAGGCGCCGAAGGGCAGAACCAGGCCATCGGCCACCGCCGCCGGGAATTGATGCTTGAGTTCGGCCAGTTTGGCGGCCTTGGGGCCGACACGGCGGCCGGCATCCGCGGCCCCCAGCCTGTCGAGGGGAATGGGATCGCGGCTGGACAGGTCCAGCTTGAGCAAGTCCGGCTGGAGGCTGGCCGGCGGACGCTCCGCCTGGCCCAGCCTGGCCTCCCATGCGGGTCCGTCCCCGGCCAGCAGCACCCGGCCGCCGGGGCTCACGGCCAGCACCACGGCCTTGCCCTCCATGGCCTTCAGGCGAGGCAGGAGGGTCCGGTCCACCACCACATTGGGAATGCCCATGTTGGCGGCAAGCAACTGCACATGGGAGAGGATATTGCCCTCTTCCAGGGTGAGAATGCCGGCCACGGGCGACAGGTTCGCCGTGGTCTGGGGCAGCAGATAAATGCCGTCCGGGCGCGGATCATCGGCATCGAGACGCAAGATGCCGCGGCCCAGGCCGGGGTTGAGCGCCCGCAGGCCCGCCCCCACCTGCGCGCCGAAGATCTCGTGCTCGATGCCGGCCTGGCCGTTGGCATCAAGCAGCAACCGGTCCAGCAGGGCGGAATAGACCAGCAGCGGGCTTGCCCTGAGACGGTCCTGCACGAACCTGGCCGCCAGGGGCTCGATCCGGGCCAGATGCCGGGATGCCTCGTCGAAGTGGTAGGCCAGTTCCCGCCCTGCCCAGCCCGGCACCCGCGCCAGGTAATTCAACTCCTGGCGATAGCGCTCCAGAGGCTGAAAGGGTGCGTCGAAGCGGGCCATGGACTCGCGCACCGCCTGGCGTTCCCTGGGCGTCAGCAGCCCGGCGCCGTAGAGGAGCTCGGCGGCATTGCCCAACCAGTACAGCCGCTCGGCCCGGCGCATGGGTTGCCGGGCCTCCAGCAGCCGCAGTCCGGTGGCGAAGGCCTCGCCCTCCACCTCCAGCCCCAGTTTCAACAATGCCAGCCTGGAAGCGGGCGCCACGGCCGGCATGGCATCCC
>CAZREY010000238.1:0-4452 GCA_964599015.1 uncultured Thiobacillus sp. | reverse complement strand
GCCTGCGCTACTTCAATATCTTCGGCGCCCACCAGGACCCCGAAGGCGCCTATGCCGCCGTGGTGCCCAAGTGGACGGCGGCCATGGTCCACAACGAGCCCGTGTGGATCAACGGCGACGGCGAGACCAGCCGGGACTTCTGCTACATCGCCAACACCGTCCAGGCCAACCTGCTGGCGGCCACGGTGGAAAACGAGGAAGCCACCAACCAGGTCTACAACGTGGCCGTCGGGGACCGCACCACCCTGAACGACCTGTTCGAGGCCATCCGCTCCACCCTGGAGCCCCGCTTCCCCCACCTGAAGGGCTTCAAACCCAGCTACCGGGACTTCCGCGCCGGCGACGTGCGCCATTCCCTGGCCGACATTTCCAAGGCCCGCACCCTCCTGGGCTACGAGCCCAGCCACCGCATCAGGGAAGGCCTGGTGGAGGCCATGGACTGGTATGTGAACGACCTGTCAGGACGTTGATGGGTTTCGGCCGGCGCCGCCGCGTTTCAAGGAACTGGCTATCGGCCCTCGCCGGCATGGCGCTGCTGGGCACGGCCCACGCCGAGCTCCCGCCCCCCGTCGCCCAGGCCCTCAGGCAGGCCGGCATTCCCGATACCCACGTGGGCGTGGTGGTCCAGGAACTGGATGGCGCCCCCCTCCTGCTCCACGGGGAAGACCGGGCCTTCAACCCCGCCTCGGTGATGAAGCTGGTCACCACCCTGGCGGCCCTGGACAGCCTGGGCCCGGCCCACACCTTCAAGACCCTGGTCTGGCTGGATGGCGAGTTGAAGGACGGTGTGCTTGCCGGCAACCTGGTGCTCCAGGGAGGGGGCGACCCGGGCATGACCCAGGAGCGTTTCTGGCTGCTGCTGCGGGAATTGCGCCAGCGGGGCATCCGCGAGATCCGCGGCGATGTCCTGCTGGACAACAGTTTTTATGCCATCGAAGCCCGGGCCCCGGAGGCCTTCGACCAGGCTCCCCTGCGGCCCTACAACGCCCAGCCCGCCGCCCTGCTGGTGAACTTCAATACCCAGAACCTGCGGCTCTGTGCCCGGGAGGACCAGGTGCTGGCCCGCCTGGATCCGCCTTCCGAGGCGTATCGCCTGGAAAACCGGCTCCAGCCCTCGGATGCGGGGTGCAACGGTTGGAGAGAACAGTTGTCCACGCGGCTGGACCAGACCGCCCTGGTGCTGGAGGGCCGCCTCTCCACCGAATGCGGCGAACGCACCCTGTCCCTCAACCTCAGTGCCCCCGTGGACAACGCGGCGGCCTGGTTCGGCACCCTTTGGCGGGAACTGGGTGGCGTGCACGAGGGCCGGGCACGGGAAGGCCAGCCGGGGCCCCAGGCCGCCCTGCTCATGGCCTTCGATTCCGCGCCCCTGAGCCTGCTGGCCCGGGATGTGAACAAGTACAGCAACAACGTCATGGCCAAGATGCTGTTCCTCAACCTGGGCGCGGCGCGCTACGGTGGTCCGGCCACCTGGGAAAAGGGCGAGAGGGCCATCCGCGCCTGGTTGAAGGAAAAGGGTCTGGACATGCCCAAGCTGGTGTTGGAAAACGGATCAGGGCTGTCCCGCCTGGAACGGGTTTCCGCCGCCGCCATGGCCGCGCTGCTCACCTGGGTGGCCCGCCAGCCGGCCTATTTCGAGTTCGCCGCCTCCCTGCCCGCCGTGGGCCTGGAAGGCACCCAGAAAAACCGGTTCAATGGCAATGGCGTCGGCGACAAGGATCTGAGCGGCAGGGCCTGGCTCAAATCCGGCAGCCTGAATGGCGCCCGCAACCAGGCGGGCTATGTGCTGGCGCCGGACGGGGGACGGCGGGTGCTGGTGTTTCTCGTCAATCACCATAACGCAGGCATGGCCTTGCGGGCCCAGGAGGCCTTGCTGGAGTGGGCCGGCACCTACACCAAAACGATGTCCCCGGGGACGCTCAAGCAGTAAATCAGCAATAACTTATGCACATTTTTGTGCTTGACAGGGCCGGTGCATGCCATTAGCCAAGCGCAAAACGGGGTCTTTGCGTAACCAATTGATTTTTAAGGGACATTTCTGTGCATAATTTTTACGCCGAGCGTCTAAACCCCCGTAATCTCTGGCCTTTTTACGGAATCGTGACGCCTTGTCCACATAGTTATCCACAGATTTCGTGGACAACCACAAAACTCACTGTAGGACTAATTGGTTTGTTCGTACTCCTCTCAAATCACTTTAAGTTCCCGGGGTGATTGTCGAGTTTCTGCAACAAAGTTCATGGCCCTCGTCCCCCAAGTACCCATCATCCAGGTCGCCCTGGACGCACCCCTGGATCGTCTGTTCGATTACCTGGCCCCCGGGGCCCAGGCATCGGATGTGGGACGGCGGGTCACGGTGCCTTTCGGGCGGCAGCGGGTGGTGGGCGTGGTGGTGCGCATCACGAACCAGAGCGATCTGCCGCGGGAGCATTTGAAGCCGGTGCAGGCCGTGGACCGGGCCACGCCCGCCCTGCCTGCCGACCTGATGGAACTGGCCCGTTTTGCCGCCGGCTATTACCGCCATCCCCTGGGCTCGGTGCTGAGCGCCATCCTGCCGCCGGCCCTGAGGCGCACCGGCACCACGGCCAGGGAGGCCACGCCTCTTGCCTATGGACTGACGCCCCTGGGGCGTGAGCAAACCGCCCGCCTGGGTCCCCGGGCCTTCGCCCAGCGCGCCCTGGCGGAGCGGCTGGCGGCGGGCGGGCTGCTCAGGACCGAATTGAGCGAACAGGAAAAGACCCTGGCGCGGGACTGGCTGAAAAAGGCCTGGCTGGAGCCGGTACGGCTTGCCGCCATCCAGGCCGACGGGGATGCGCCCCCCGAGCTCACGGACGAACAGGCCGTGGTCCTGGCCGGGCTCTCCGCCCCGGGGGGCTTCTCCACCTGGCTGCTGCATGGGGTCACCGGCAGCGGCAAGACCGAGGTCTACCTGCGTCGGGTGGCCCAGGTGCTGGCGGCGGGGTGCCAGGCCTTGATCCTGGTGCCGGAAATCCACCTCACGCCCCAGCTCACGGAGCGCTTCGCCCGCCGCTTTCCCGGCCGCCGCCTGGTGAGCCTGCACAGCGGCCTGGCGGAGGGGGAACGCCGGGATGCCTGGCTGGCGGCCCTGGAAGGCCGCGCCGACATCGTCCTGGGCACCCGCCTGGCGGTGTTCGCCCCCATGCCCCGCCTGGGGCTGATCGTCGTGGACGAGGAACACGACGCCGCCTTCAAGCAGATGGAGGGCATGCGCTATTCCGCCCGGGACGTGGCCGTGTGGCGGGGAAAACAGCGGGACGTGCCGGTGATCCTGGGTTCCGCCACCCCGTCCCTGGAGAGCTGGCGCAATGCCCAGGAGGGGCGCTACCAGCTGGCGAGCCTGACCCGCCGGGCCCGGGAGGCGGCCCTGCTGCCGGAGGTGCATCTGGTGGACAGCCGCACCGACCGGCCCCGCCACGGCCTGACCCGGGCCCTGGTGAAGGCCCTCACCCAACGCCTGGAACGGGGCGAGCAGAGCCTGGTGTTCATCAACCGGCGGGGCTATGCCCCCACCCTGCTGTGCAACGGCTGCGGCCACGTCTTCCCCTGCCCCCGCTGTTCCGCCCACCTGGTGCTGCACAGGGGACGGACGGGGCCAGGGCCAGGCTATCAGCTCCTGTGCCATCACTGCGGCCTGGTGGCCCGCCCCCCCGAAGCCTGCCCCGTCTGTGGCGGCCTGGACCTGCGGCCGGCGGGCCAGGGCACTCAAAAGGTGGAGGAGGCCCTGGCGGAGGAGTTTCCCCAGGCCCGCCTGCTGCGCATCGACCGGGACACCGCCGCCCGCAAGGGGGCCTTCGCCGCCATGCGGGAACGGGTGGAGGCCCGGGAGGTGGACATCCTGGTGGGTACTCAGATCGTGGCCAAGGGGCACGACTTCCCCCATCTCACCCTGGTGGGGGTCATCGGCGCGGACCAGGCCTTGGTGTCGCCGGATTTCCGCGCCGGGGAGCGCCTGTTCGCCCAGCTCATGCAGGTGGCGGGCCGGGCGGGGCGGGCGGCCCACCCGGGGGAGGTGCTGATCCAGACCGCCTACCCGCGCCACCCCCTGTACCAGGCCGTGGTGGCCCATGACTATCCCGGCTACGCCAGACAGGCCCTGCGGGAGCGGCGTGGGGCGGATTTCCCGCCCTATACGAGCCAGGTGCTGTTGCGGGCGGAAGGGCGGGACGAGTCGGCGGTGCAGGGCTTTCTCCTGGCCGCCCGGGAAGCGGGGGAGTCCCTGGGCCGGGAGGTGCTGCTGTTCGATCCCGTTCCGGCCCTCATGAGCCGGGTGGCCAACCGCCACCGCATGCAGCTGCTGGCCCAGTCCCACTCCAGACCGCGGCTTCAGGCCTTCCTGGATGCCTGGTTGCCGGCCCTTGCCGCGTTGCCGGCCCGGGGCCTGCGCTGGAGCCTGGATGTGGACCCGCTGGATGTGTGAGCCAATTACTTATG
>CAZREY010000237.1:0-4482 GCA_964599015.1 uncultured Thiobacillus sp. | reverse complement strand
CAGCTCGCTGGCATTGCCCGCGTCCCGGGGAAAGAGGCTGGCCCCCACGCTAGCGCTGACCTGCAGCTGGCAACCCTGGATGTCCATGGGCTGGCCCAGGCCCTGGATGATCTTCTCGGCCACGATCTGCAGGGACTGGAGATCGTCCAGGGTCTCGAACAGGATGATGAATTCGTCGCCCCCCAGGCGGGCCACGGTGTCCGCTTCCCGCACCAGGCCCCGCAGCCGGTTCGCCACCGCCCGCAGGACCTCGTCCCCCGCGGCGTGGCCCCGGGTGTCGTTGATCTCCTTGAAGCGGTCCAGGTCGATGAAGAACACGGCCAGTTCCCGGCCGGTGCGGCGGGCGGCGGCCACGGCGTGCTCCAGCCGGTCGAAGAACAGCAGGCGGTTGGGCAGGCCGGTGAGAGGGTCGTGGCGGGCCAGGTGGTCGAGGCGGCTGCGGCTGTCGTGGAGTTCCGCCAGGTGGGCCTGGATCTCCACCTGCATGTCGTGGAAACCCCGGGCCAACTGGCCGATCTCGTCGGTGCGCCTCAGGGGCAGCTCCCCCATCACGTGCTCCCGGGAGAAGCGCCGGGCCGCCTTCGCCATCATGTGGATCGGCCGGGTCAGCAGCCTGGCGGCGATGATGGCCAGCAGGATGGCCAGCAGGCTGAAGGCCGCCACCATCTTGGCGGTGTTGGCCCCCAGTTGCCGCGACTCCTCCAGCACCGTGGCCAGGGACGTGGACAGGCCTGCCACCACGAAGCGGTTGGCGTCATCGGCGCCGAAGGGCAGCTTGTAGAAGGCCGCGGCCCGGCCGCCGAACGCCATATCCGGGCCCGCGAGCCGTTCCACCACCCTGTCCGCCTTGCCTTCCAGGACGGCGGCGGCCCCCGGGAAGGTCTCCTGCAGCAGGACGCGGCGGCCCCGGTCGAAGCCGAAGGTCTGGGACGGGTCGGGATGGACGAGGAAATCGCCTGCCTCGTTGGTGAGATAGAGGCTGTATGCCGGCGGCAGGTCGGTCTTGAGCAGGTCGAACAGGCCGTTCAGGTCCAGGTTGATGACCACCAGGGCCAGTACCAACCCGTCTTCCCCATGCACCGGCGTGGCCACCCGCAGGGTGGGTTTTTCCTGGCCCGAGTGGGCCCCCTGTTCATGGTTGATGCCGATCTTGGACAGGTACACCTCGCCCCGTCCCAGGCCCAGGGTCTTGAACACGTAGGAAAAATGGCCCTTCTCCTGGAGATCATCCCCCTCCACGCGGGGGAGCGTGTGTCCACACGCACCAGTTCCATGCCATGGTCCGAGCCGCTGATCAGGCGGATCTGGAAATACTCGGGATGCACGGCCAGCATGGCCGCGAAGGTCTGGGCCAGCGCTGTCCCCCGTGGGCCGGCGCGGGGGTCGCGGGGGTCCCGCCCCACGGCGACGGCGTCGGGCAACACGGAGAGCATGCGCACGTTGGCGGCCACCTCGTCCAGGGCGATGGAGATGCGCCGGGCCAGGACCTGGGTGGAGGTGGACAGGTCCCGCTCCACCTCCTTGAGCAGCATGGCGCGGCTGGTGGCGTAGGAGTAGTAGCCCGTCAGGCCCGAGGCCAGGATGCCGAACACGGCCAGCAGGACACCCAGCTTGAAGGCAAGGCCGAAGCGCATGGCTCAGAGCTTTCCCAGCCGGTCGCCGGAAACGATCCGGTTCCACAGGGTGGCACGGCGCAGGGCGTCTTCCACCGGCTCCAGCCAGATGATCTTGCTGTCCCGCCGCTCGGTTGGTACCGCCTGTATGGTGTTGGCCAGGCCCTGGCGTTCGGTCAGGGCCTGGCTGACCGGCTGCTCCAGGGTGTAGTTGATCCAGGCCTCGGCCAGTTTCCTGTTGCGCGCTCCCTTGGTGACGGCCCAGCAGTCCAGCCAGGCCAGGGCGCCTTCCCTGGGGATGACGTAGCCGATGTCCGCGCCCGCCTGGCGCAGCTGCTTCACCTGCTGGCCGCCGAAATTGGCGAACACCAGGGCCACCTCGTTGTCGCGGAACAGTTCCACCGCCTCCTCCGGCTGGCTGTAGAAGGTCAGTACGTTGCGCCGCAGGCCGACGAGCTTGTCCCCTGCCCGCCTGAAGTCCGCCGGCCCCAGTTGGAACGGGTTCCTGCTGCCCAGCAGCAGGGCAGCCAGGGTGAAGTTGTGGGCGCCGCCGTCATAGGCCAGTACCCGACCCCGGTAGCGGGGATCCCACATGGCTTCCATGGAGTCGGGCGTTTCCCGCACCAGCTTGCGGTTGTAGATCAGGCCCATCTCGGAATAGGTGTAGGGGATGGCGTGGACCCGGCCGTTCCGGCCGATGCCCGGTATGGCCCGGAGATCCCGGAAGCGGGGCAACTGCCGACGGGTATTGGGGATGTTTGCCAGGTTCAGGGGCACGCTGATGCCCAGGTCGATGTAACGCGTGATTTCCGCCGTGTTGGCGGCGAAAACATCGTAGTCACCGCCGTTGTTGGCGGTCAATTTTTGCCAGAGGACCTCGTCCGTGGCCACCAGGGTCACTTCCACACGCACCCTGTGGCGCCGTTCGAAGGCCTCCACCAGGTCCCGGTCCGCATAGCCGGGCCAGGTCAGGACCCGCAGGGTCTCCACCGCCGCGGCCGGCGCGGCGAGGGCAAGCCCACCCAGGACAACAGCAAGCGCGCGCAGAACGGACCGGGGGAATGCCATGGCAGCGCCAGTCAGGTTGTTGTTGAGTGAAGGAGTGTACCCGGCCCGGCGGCCGGAAGAGCATGTCCCGCGGCCAGGCGCATCCCCGGCAAACCCGCCGGCCCTAATAATGGGGCGGGATGTCTTCCCGCAGGTCCGCCTTCTCGGCCGGGGCCATCTGCTCCATCTGCTGGAACAGGGCCCGGAGTTCGTCCTGCAGAAGAAGGATCTGCTCCTGCTGGCGGGTCACGGTGCGGTTGAGCTCATCCACCAGGTCTTCGGTGAAGCTGAGCTTGATCTCGAGTTCCGTGAGTCGGGCGTGGGTATCCATGGGCATGGGTCGGCTGGAGGTCGGCTGGTGATCGCCCGGCAATTGTAGAGCCAGCCCCCCTGCCGCCTCCACCCGCACACAACGGGTGCCCCATGCATGGGTTTGGTGCATTTATTCACGTGCCCCGGCCCTGGAGAAAACGGGTAGCCAGCCCGGAAACCCCTTGCGGCATCCGTGCTTGCGGCCATTTCCCACTCCCCCGGCAAAGTTGGTATGGCTTATGCATGAGGCCAGGCGTCCTGCGGTTTCATACGCTTGCAGCAATGGGGTGGAAGCATGGAAGCAGCACGTAGGCAAACAAATACGAGGAGATGTTGATGAAGCCGATTGGAAAACTCACGCTGATGCTGGCGTCGACGCTGCTGCTGCATGCCGCACCCATCCTGGCCGGGGGGGCCGGTGCCATGGAGGTGTCCCTGCCCGCCCGGGCGCCAGGCGGCGACTGCCATCGCTTGATGACCGAACAGGAATGCGACGCATACAAGTCGTCCCTGGCGCTGCTGCCCCTGGGCGAGACCCGCGACCGCTTCCTGGCGGAGCACGCGGCGAACATGCGTGAACGGGAAGCCGCCTGCAGCTGCACCCGTCTCAATGCCGCTCCGGCCGGCCTCCATCCCCGCGTGATCCAGGTGGCCCGGCATTTCTGAACCTTGCTGCATGAGGGCGACATGGCCCGGATGGAAGCAACCCGGTTGGCCTGGAAAATCACCTGCCGGTCATGACGAGGGTGTAAGGTGATTCCCGCCTGGTCCACCCAGGCCCGTCTCACCGAAACCATCATCAGAGGTCCCAAGATGTACGCACTTTCCTGCAAAGCCCTGGGCAAGTGGTCCCTTGCCGTGCTGCCCTTCCTGTTCCTCGCCGGCTGCGCCACCACCGAATCCGTCTCCCAGCAGACCGGGCCCCTGGGCGAGAAGATCGCCGCCCTGGACTCCAGCCTGGAGGCCGGCCTGCGCAACGCCGTGGCCACCGCCAACGAGGCCAAGTACCTGGCCGCCCGCCAGGACGCGCGCCTCAACGACCTGGAAGGCCGCTTCAACGCCCAGTCCCAGCAACTGGCCGCCCTCCGCCAGGACATCGCCCAACTGGGCACGGCCAACGCCAACGCCATCGCCCAGCTGCGCGACGACCTCCAGGCCCGGCGGCAGGCCGATGCCGAGGCGATGAAACAAACCCTTTCCCGGGAACTGGCGCAGCAACTCGACAACCGGATGGCCCAGGCCGAGGCCCGCATCATCGCCGGCGCCAACACCCATACCGACACCCGCATCAAGGAAAGCGATGCCGCCCTGAACGGCCGCATGGATATTCTGGAGAAACGCCTGGCCGAGGTGGCGCGCATGGCGGAGGAAGCCCTGGCCGCCCTGGGCCTGGGGCCCCGCAAGATCTACGGCAAGGTGGTGCACAGCGTCACCCTCACGGACGACAAGACCCTGTTTCCCATCAATTCCCCGGACCTGGGCGGCAAGGACATGGCCAAGCTGGACGCCG
>CAZREY010000236.1:0-4523 GCA_964599015.1 uncultured Thiobacillus sp. | reverse complement strand
ATCGGCGCGCAGGGTGTAAACATTGAATCCCATGTCCATGCCCTCCATGGTGAAGCGGGCTTCCACCTTGTCCGCCCGCGGCGCCGCCACCTTCACATGGAATGCCCGCAGCGGCTTGAGTTCCCCCGCCACCGATACCGCGACGTCCATGCCGTCCAGCTCGATGCGGCAGCCCTTGTGCAAATCGGGGCAGGACAGGGTGCGCACTGCACCTTCCTCCTGCTGGTGTTGGTACCCCCAGACCACCACGCCCACCAGGACGATCAGCAGGAGGGGAAAAAGATGCCTGAGTTTCGATTTCATGTCGTGGGTTCCGGATCATCCATTCCAGGCGGCCCCGCGCATGGCGATGCCGTGGGCCCCCAGTTGCCTTGCGGTCGCAAGGTCCCCCGGCGTCATGCCTCCCAGGGCGAAGACCGGCAGGGGATAGTCCCGCAGCCAGTCCGCCAGGGACTGCCAGCCCAGGGGATGGGCGTCCGGATGACTGGCGGTGGCCAGGATGGGGGCCAGCACCACCCAGTCCAGGCCCAGGGCGGCGGCATGGCCCAATTCCGCGGGGTCATGGCAGGAAGCCCCCACCCACTCCAGGGCGGGGCGGTGGGAAGCGGCCATGAGCTGGGCGGAGGTCAGATGCAGGCCGACCCCCAGGGACTCCGCCAGGGTGGCGTCGCCATTCAGGGTCAGCAAGGCGCCATGGTCTCGGCACCGCTTCGCCACACGCCGCGCCAGGCGGG
The DNA here is from genome assembly GCA_964599015.1 of uncultured Thiobacillus sp. GTDB lineage: Bacteria > Pseudomonadota > Gammaproteobacteria > Burkholderiales > Thiobacillaceae > PFJX01. Next base: position 3,789 of record CAZREY010000236.1, on the reverse strand, counting down.
CGAAATCCTCCCGGGCGAGCGATTTTTCCCGCAACTGGACGAATCTCAGCCCTTGGGACAGGCGCTGCTCCAGGCGCTGCATGAAGCGCGCCTCCCCCAGGTCGGCAACGGTGGAGATGGCGTATTCCAGGGGCAGTTGCAGCCCTTTCAGGATGGGGCCGTTGGCGGGGAGGATGGGGGCCGCTTCGGGGTGGTGGGCATGGGTCCAGGCCAGCACCTGGCCCTCATGGGGATGGGGCTCGCCTTCCCAGGCCGTCACCCGGAAGAAGCGCAGCATCACATGGGCATGGGGATAGACAAAGGCGCGGTTGATCCATGGCCAGGCCTCCGTCGCGAGGATGCCCAGTTCTTCCCGCAGTTCCCGTTCCAGCGCCTGACGCGCGGTCTCTCCGGGCTCCACCTTGCCGCCGGGAAACTCCCACCAGCCCGCATAGGCCTTGCCCTCGGGCCGGCGGGCCATGAGAAACGTGCCGTCGGGCCGCTCGATCACGGCGGCCGCCACCTCCACGATCCCCGGGGACACGCTCAACGGCTGTCTTTCCTGGCGCCGTCCCTTGCGGCACCAGGACGACGGCAGCCGGCCTGGGCCGGCACCGGGGACTCGAAGTCCGGGAGCGATCGGGAATGCCCGGTCGCGGCGGTGGCAGCGCCCCTGGCGGCGGCCGCCAACAGGTCAACGAGACCGATCGCCCCAGGGTTCATGCGGGTCTTCAATCCGGGGGCGTTCTCGAGGCGCGCCAGCCGGGCTTCCAGTTCCGCCAGTTTTTCCCGGGTGCGTGCCAGCACCTGGGCCTGCACGTCGAACTCCTCCCGGGTCACCAGATCCAGCTTGGACAACCAGGCGGAGAGGGAAGCCTTGAGATTCTTCTCCATGTCCCGGGCCGGGCTCATGGCCAGCACTTCCGAGATCTTGCCGGCCATTTCCGACACCAGCTTTTGTTTGAGCATCTTGGGTTCCTTTCAGATAGGCGAAGCAGTTTACCAAAGGGACGGCGACCGCTTCGCTTGCCTGCCCTTGCCATGGAACCAATACGGTGCACCACCGACCACGACGTGCACCAAGATCAGGCACAGAATCGCACCAATCCGGCTTCACGATCGTAACAACTTGTTTATAAAGAAAATTATTTCTGGCACAGCACATGCTTTTTGAGCTCCGTGCAATACCGCACCATTACTGCAATGGAGAACTTCATGAAAACTTTGACCCATCTGATGCTTCTGGCTGGTCTGGTTGGTGCGCCCTTGGTGGCTGCCGCAGAGGACAGCCCCCACACCTTTACAGGCAACGTAGGACTGTATTCCGACTATGCTTTCCGTGGCGTTTCCCAAACAGCAGCTGAACCCGCGATCCAGGGCGGTTTTGACTATGCCCATGCCAGCGGCATCTACCTGGGAACCTGGGCCTCCAATGTGACCGAGGCCTTCCTGAATGGCGCCAACATGGAATGGGATTTCTACGGTGGCTATAGCGGTACCGCAGGGGACTTGGGCTACAACGTCGGCCTGCTGCAGTACTACTACCCCGGGCAAACCGCCGGCTTGGACGTGGATACCCTGGAAGCCTACGCGGGCATCACCTGGAAAGGCTTCGGACTCAAAGCCTCTTACAGCGTCGATGATTACTTCGGCTTCAACAACTCCGACGGCACAGTTTACTGGGATGCCAGTTACAGCCACGAATTGCCCGCCGGCGTCGCGCTCACCCTGCACTATGGCTACACCGCCGGTGAAGGTGCCCAGGTCGACTATGCGGACTGGAAGATTGGCGTCAGCAAGGTGTTTGGCGGATTCACCGTCGGTTTGGCCTATACCGATACCGACCTGAGTGATGCGGAACAAGGCCCCGTCAAGGGCGAAGACGTCAAGGACGGCCGCCTCATCCTTTCCGTCAGCAAGACTTTCTGATGACCTTCCCGGCGGCATTCGGTCGCCGGGACCTTTTTGAGGAGTGCGAATCGTGAAATTCGTTACCGCCATCATCAAGCCCTTCAAGCTGGACGAGGTCCGCGAGGCCCTCTCCGGCATGGGGGTGTCCGGCATCACCGTCACCGAGGTCAAGGGTTTCGGTCGCCAGAAGGGCCACACCGAACTCTACCGGGGCGCGGAATATGTCGTGGACTTCCTGCCCAAGGTGAAGATCGAAGTGGCCATCAAGAGCGAACTGCTGGACCAGGCCATCGAGGCCATTTCCAAGGCTGCCCAGACCGGCAAGATCGGCGATGGGAAGATTTTTGTCTGGGACCTGGAACAGGTCGTGCGCATCCGCACCGGCGAAGCCGGCGAATCGGCCATCTAAGGAGAATGAACATGAAACGCCTCATCACAAGCCTGATGCTGGTCACGTCGCTGGCCTTCGGCGGCGCATCCTGGGCCGAGGAGCCGATGCCCGCACCGGCGGCCCCCGAAGCGGTCATGGAAACCATGGCCGTCCCTGAAGCCGCCGTGCCCGCCGTTGATGCCTCGCCCGCCGCCGCGGAAGCCGCCCCGGCCGAAGCCGCTCCGGCGCCCACGCCCGACAAGGGCGACACCACCTGGATGATGGTTTCCACCCTGCTGGTCATCCTGATGATCGTGCCGGGCGTGGCCTTGTTCTACGGCGGCCTGGTGCGCGCCAAGAACATGCTGTCGGTGCTCACACAGGTCATGGCCATCTTCTGCCTGATCGCCATCCTGTGGGCCGTCTACGGCTACTCCCTGGCCTTCGGCAACGGCGGCGGCCTCAACTGGGCCATCGGCGACCTGTCGAAGATGTTCCTGGCCGGCATCACCGGCGACAGCACGGCGGCCACCTTCACAGACGGCGTGGTCATCCCCGAGTTCACCTTCGTGGCCTTCCAGCTCACCTTCGCCGCCATTACCGTGGCGCTCATCGTGGGCGGCCTGGCCGAGCGTGTGAAGTTCTCCGCCCTGCTGGTGTTCGCGGTGCTGTGGTTCACCTTCTCCTACCTGCCCATCGCCCACATGGTGTGGGCCACCGGCGGCTTCCTGTTCGAGAAGGGTGATCTGGACTTCGCCGGCGGCACCGTGGTGCACATCAACGCGGGCATTGCCGCCCTTGTGGGCGCCATGGTGCTGGGCAAGCGCACCGGTTTCGGCCGCGACGCCATGCCGCCCCATAGCCTGCCCATGACCATGATCGGCGCTTCCCTGCTGTGGGTGGGCTGGTTCGGCTTCAACTCCGGCTCCAATCTGGAAGCCACCGGTGGCGCCGCCCTGGCCTTCATCAACACCATCCTGGCGACGGCTGCCGCCGGCTTGGCGTGGATGTTCGCCGAGTGGATGCTGCGCGGTAAGCCCTCCATGCTGGGTGTCGCGTCCGGCGTGGTGGCGGGCCTGGTGGCCATCACCCCCGCCGCGGGTCTGGTGGGCCCCATGGGCGGCATCGTCCTGGGTGCGGTGGCCGGCGTGGTCTGCCTGTGGGGCGTCACGGGGCTGAAAAAGGCCCTGGGCTACGACGACTCCCTGGACGTGTTCGGCATCCACGGCATCGGCGGCATCATCGGCGCCATCGGCACCGGCATCTTCGTCTCTCCGGCCCTGGGTGGCGTGGGCGTGGACGGCTACAGCATGGGCGGCCAGGTCGTCACCCAGGCCACGGGCGTGATCCTCACCATCATCTGGTCCGGTGTGGTCAGCTTCGTGGCCTTCAAGCTGGTGGACATGGCCATGGGCCTGAGGGTCAGCGAGGAAGAGGAACGCGAGGGTCTGGATACCGCCAGCCACGGCGAGCGGGCCTACAACCTCTAAGCGGCATCACGCCTTCAAAGGGCGCCTTCGGGCGCCTTT
>CAZREY010000235.1:0-4533 GCA_964599015.1 uncultured Thiobacillus sp. | reverse complement strand
GCGCGGGCCGGGGGGCTTGCCTGGGCATCCCGCTCCAGGGCTGGGGGGGGGGGCGGGGGCAGAACCACCACGTTGTCCGGGCTCCAGCCACCGGCCTGGCCGTCCGCCTCCTGTCCACGCACGCGCCACTGGTACTTGCCCGGCGCCAGGGCGGCGGCGACGGTGGTCTCCCTGGCCTCCTTGCTGGCCACCACGGCGTTGTCCCGGGCGATCTCCACCCCATAGCTGTCGGCGCCCTTCACCGGGCTCCAGGTGAAATGGGCCTGGCCGCCGTCCGCGCGGCTCTTGGCGCCGGCGGGGGGCACGGGCAGGGGCTTGATGTGGAAGGCCCGGTGGGGGCTGAACAGGTGCATGTGCCCGGCCTCATCCAGGCTGGCCACGCGCCAGTGCCATTCCCCTTCAGCCAGGATTTCCTGGTGCTGGATCACCGGCGGCAGGCGGCGTTCCACCACGCCGTTGTTGAATTCCGGCGTGGGGGCCACCTGCAGCACATACCCCTGGGCATCGGGCACTGCGCTCCAGGCGAGGTTGGCCTGGGGCTGGTAGAGACGTTCGCCCAGGGCGGGGGCGATGGGCGTGGGGGGCAGGGGCCGGGCGTCCAGGGTCACGGCACGGCTGGCATCCAGTCCTTCCAGGCCGGCATCGTCGATGGCCCGTACCCGCAGCACATAGTCGCCATCCGGCAGTTCCTCGCCCCAGTTGATGGCGGGGGTCTGGACCACGTCGTCCAGCACCACGGTGCTGAACGTCGTGTCCGTGCCCACCTGGGCCCGCCAGGCCACGGCGCCGGGCTGGGCCGGCCAGGACACCATCAGGGGCAGGCGCAGTATCCTGGCCGGCACGCCGGAGAGGTCCGGTGCGGCGAGGAGGGCCCGGGGCTGGACGGGGGGCTTGCCGGCCTCCGTGAAGGTGCCGTAACCCGCCGCCACGTTCACTGCCTTGCCCTTGGCGGATACCGCCACCAGGCCCTCGGTGACCTCGTTGGTCATGCGCTTGCCGTCCTCGGCCACGTTGAGGCGGAAGCCGGTGCCCCGCAGGCCCGCCACGGCGACGGGAGTGCGCACGCTGAAGCCGCCGGCGGGGGCCATCTGCCTTGCGGCGCTGGCTTCCAGGCGGCCGGCCTCCAGGCTCAGTTCCGTGGACACCAGCCGGTGTTGCCGTACACCGCCAGACGGCCGAAGCCGATCCGGCTGGAGGCCTGCTGGGTCAGCGTGGTGCCATCGGCGAAGCGGAAGGCGGCGCTGCTGCGGGGGCCGGTGAGCACCGTCTCGCCGCCGTTCAGCTGGTCGTTGGCCTGGAGGGGCCGGAAGCCGCCGTCGGCCCCCTTGACGCGCACATTGCCGTTCACCGCCGTCACGGTCACGGGGGCTGGGGAGACCTTCAGCAGTCCCACGGGAATGCGCAGGCGGGTATTGGCGGGCATGCGCTTGGGGATTTCCACGCTGTTTTCCGCCTGGACCTTGGGCCAGTCGTTGGGGTTCTTCAGATACCGCTTGCCGATGCCGATGAGGGTGTCCCCGGGTACCGTGAGGTACTGCCAGTCCGCCGCCGTGGCGGGCATGGCAAGGCAGAGGAGGGCGGCGAGGGTCAGGCGGACGAAGCGGGTAAGACGGGCGGCCATGGGAAGCTCTCTTACGGTAACCTTGGTAGTCCTATTCTACGTTCGATCAAAAGCAATAAGCGCAAAGGATTGGCCGCAAATGCATATCGGAACCCCCCTGTCCTCCTCCGCCACCCGGGTCATGCTGCTGGGCGCGGGGGAACTGGGCAAGGAAGTCATCATTGCCCTGCAGCGCCTTGGGGTGGAGGTCATCGCCGTGGACCGCTACGACAACGCGCCGGGCCATCAGGTGGCCCACCGGGCCCAGACCATCGACATGAGCGATGGCAACGTGCTGGCCCGGCTCATCGACTCCGAGAAGCCGGACCTGGTGGTGCCCGAGATCGAGGCCATCGCCACGGAGACCCTGCTGGTAATGGAAAAGGCGGGGCTGTGCACCGTGATCCCCACGGCCCGGGCCGCCAACCTCACCATGAACCGGGAGGGCATCCGCCGCCTGGCCGCCGAGGAAATGAAGCTGCCCACGTCGCCCTACAGGTTCGCCGATTCCCTCAAGGATCTGCGGGCCGCCGTGGAAGGCAGGGGCGGGATCGGCTACCCCTGCGTGGTGAAGCCGGTCATGTCCTCCTCCGGCAAGGGCCAGAGCAAGGTGGACAGCGCCGAGGACCTGGCCGGGGCCTGGCATTACGCCGCCAGCGGCGGCCGCGTGGACAAGGGCCGGGTCATCGTCGAGGGCTTCATCGACTTCGACTACGAGATCACCCAGCTCACCGTGCGGGCCAAGGGGCCCAACGGCGAGATCGAAACCCACTTCTGCGCGCCTATCGGCCACGTGCAGGTGAAGGGAGACTACGTGGAAAGCTGGCAGCCCCAGCCCATGTCGCCCAAGGCGCTGGAGGAAGCGCGGCGCATCGCCAAGGCCGTCACCGACAACCTGGGGGGGCTGGGCCTGTTCGGCGTGGAATGCTTCGTGAAGGGCGATGCGGTGTGGTTCTCGGAAGTGAGCGCCCGGCCCCACGACACGGGCATGGTCACCATGGCCACCCAGCGGCAGAGCGAGTTCGAGCTCCACGCCCGGGCCATCCTGGGCCTGCCGGTGGATGTGTCCCTGCGCAACCCCGGAGCCTCCGCCGTGATCTACGGCGGCATGGAAGCCGAGGGCATCCGCTTCGAGGGTGTTGATGAGGCCCTGGGTGTGCCGGGCACGGACATCCGCCTGTTCGGCAAACCTGAGGCCTTCATTCGCCGCCGCATGGGCGTGGCCCTGGCGGAGGGCAGTGACACGGACGAGGCCCGGGCCCGGGCCAAGGCGGCGGCGGCCAGGGTGCGGCCGGTGAAGGGCGCTTAGTCGGAGGGCGCCGTCCAGCCCAGCTCCCGGTGCCTGGCCAGATGCCTGGGCGTCCAGGAATGGGGCGTCTTGTGCACGAAGTGGTGGCGCGCCACGTGGTAGCTGGGGTCGAAGCCGTAGAAGTTGCGCTTCATGCGGGCCAGTTCCCCGGTCCGGTACTGTTCCAGGGGCTTGGCCGCCTCGTCGGCCTTGCGCCGGGCCTGCTTGGCGGCTAACAGGTCCATGATGTCGGGAGAGGTGGCCAGGGCCACTGCGCGGTGCCGGGTCTCCCGGGCGAAGGCCGCCGGGCTGTCGCCGAAGCTGTCGTCGATGAAGCCCATGTCCCGGGCCTCCGCCGTGCCCAGGGGCAGCCGCTGTTCCATGATGCGCCGTGCCTGGTCATCGCCCACGCGGCGGGGCAACAGGTAGGTCCAGTACTCCGAGCCGTACAGGTTGCCCATGTTCTTGTAGTGGGGGTTCAGGATCACGCCTTCCCGGGCCCAGACGTAATCCGCCGCCAGCGCCAGGAAGGCGCCGCCGGCACCGGCATTGCCCCGCAGGGCGGAGACCGTGAGTCGACAGGTGGTGTCGATGACCGCCCGGCACAGGTCGTCCATGGCCTCGATATTGCGCCAGGATTCGTCCGACGGACTGTCCGCCGCCTCGATGCGGTTCAGGTCCAGGCCATTGCTGAAGAAGTCAGCCCCGCCCATGAGGACCAGGACCTTGGTGGGGCGCAGACGCGTGGCCTCGTAGGCAGCCAGCAGGCGCCGGCAGGCGGCGGTGCCCATGGCGCCGTTGTAGAACGGGAAATGCAGGTAGCCCACGCCATCGGCTTCTTCATAGCGGATGTCCGGTTCACCGCCGGGCAGTTCCGGCAGGGATGCCGCCTCGGGCAGGGCGATCACGGCCGACAGCTTGATGGGCTGGCTGCCATCGCCGCGCTTGACATGGCCGATCCACACCGCGCCGTCCGTCGTGGCCCGCACCAGCCCCTCGCCGCTGCGGCCCAGCACCTGGCCGGGCTTCCCTTTCGCGGGGAAGGGATGGGCATCGAAGAGGTGGCAGGGGTGGCCCAGGAGCTCATCCTTCACCCCGGGAAAACCGTCGGCGGCATTGATCCTGGCTACGATCCGGTCAGCGGTGTCCCGGGACCAGTCGATGGCACGATCCGCCTGTCGCGCCAGGGCGTGCATGGGGCGCTGAGGCACGGTCCGGGGCCGCCATTTGCCCGCCCGGTAGTCCGGCAGCCGGGCCAGGGCCTCTTTCACCACTTTCACCGCCGCCTCGGTCACCTCGTTGCGGTACAGGCTGGATTTCTTCGCCGGGCCCATGGGAAAGGTCTCGCTGGCCCACACCGGTCCGGCATCCATCTCCGCTTCCGCCTGGAGCAGGGTCACGCCCCATTCCTTCTCGCCCTTCATGATGGCCCAGTCCAGGGCCGAGGGGCCCCGGTCCCCCACGGGCCCCGGGTGCAGCACCAGGCATAGATGCCGGCGCCAGACGGCCTCGGGGATGGCCCGGCGCAGGTAGGGCGCCAGGATCAGGTGGGGGCGGAACAGATCCACCGCCTCCACGGTGACGCTGTCGTTGATGTCGAACTCGATGGAGACCTCGTGGCCCAGGCGGGTGAGTTCCACGTACA
>CAZREY010000234.1:0-4561 GCA_964599015.1 uncultured Thiobacillus sp. | reverse complement strand
CAGCATCGGGTGCGCCGCCCGGATGGCAGCGAGCGCATCATCCACGGCCGCGGCGAGGTGGCGTTCGACGAGGGCGGCCGGGCCGCGCGCATGATCGGCACGGTGCAGGACATCACCGAACTCAAGCAGGCCGAAGCCCGGCTGGTGTCCCTGGCGGAGCGCAACCGCGCCCTCATGGAGAGCGCCTACGACGCCATCCTGGTGGCCGATCCGGAGGGCCGCATCCTTGACGCCAACCCCCGCGCCGAGGTGATCACCGGCTACAGCCGGTCCCGCCTGCTGGGCATGCACGCCAGCCAGCTCCATCCCCCGGATGCCCGGGAGCAGGTGGCGGAATCATTCAGGAATATCCATGCCCAGGGCCACGTATTCGAGCACATCGACGTGCAGCGGGCCGACGGCACCCTGGTGCCGGTGGACATCAGCGCCACCCTGGTGGCCCATGGAGACGAGCGCTACATCCTCGGCGTGTTCCGCGACATGACGGAGCGGGTGGAGCGGGAGCGGCAGTTGCTGGCGGCCAAGGAGGAGGCGGACCGGGCCAACCAGGCCAAGTCCATGTTCCTCTCCAGCATGAGCCATGAGTTGCGCACCCCCCTGAACGCCATACTCGGCTTCGCCCAGCTCCTGCAATTGCAACGGGATATGAAGCCGGACCATATCGAGAACGTGGATGAAATCCTCAAGGCGGGGCGGCATCTGCTGGAACTGGTCAACGAGGTGCTGGACCTGGCCAAGATCGAGGCCGGACGCCTCGATCTCTGCCTGGAGCGCGTGGTCTGCTGCGATCTGATTCATGAAAGCCTGAACCTGGTGCGATCCATGGCGGAGCATTACGGCATCCGTCTGGGGGAAGACATGCGCATACCCTGTCCGGTCTCGTTCAGGGCCGATCGCACCCGCCTGAAACAGGTCATCATCAACCTGCTGACCAATGCCATCAAATACAACCGCCCGGGTGGGCTCGTCACCATCGGCCTGGTGTCGGGCGGACGGGCGGGCCATGTGAGGATCGAGGTCATGGATACGGGCCTGGGCCTGACGCCGGAGCAGCAGCGGGAACTGTTCCAGCCATTCCAGCGCCTGCAAGCCGCCGAGAAGGGCATCGAGGGCCATGGCATCGGCCTGGCCATCAGCAAGCGCCTGGTGGAGGCCATGGACGGCCGCATCGGCGTGGAGAGCGTTCCCGGCGCGGGCTCCACCTTCTGGGTGGAACTCCCGGAAATGGCGGCTGTGCCCGAGATCGGGCCGGCCCAGGCCCAGGGAACGGAGGGCTATGGGCTGGCGGACATGGGGCTGGAAGAGCCCGCCTATCCGCCGGAAATCACGGTCCTGTATGTGGAGGACAACCTGGCGAATATCAGACTGGTGCAGCGCCTGATCTCCGACCGCCCGGGCTGGCGGCTCATCCACGCCCAGACACCTGAACTGGGGCTGGAGCGGGCGATGTTCCAGAACGTGGACCTCATCCTCCTGGATATCAACCTCCCCGGCATGGATGGCTACCAGGTCCTGGAACAGTTGCGGGCCATGGAGAAGACCCGGGCCATTCCGGTGGTGGCCCTGACGTCCAATGCCACGCGCAAGGACATTGCCCGGGGGATGACGGCCGGGTTCACGGATTACCTGACCAAGCCGCTGGAACTGGACAGATTCTGGGCTTGCATCGACGGGATCGTTAACCAGCCCATGGTCAGGGCGAAGGCTTTGGAGAGCAGGGCGCAATGAGCGAGACGATCAAGGTCCTGGTGGTGGACGATGTGCCGGAGAACATCACCCTGGTGCGCAAGACCCTGGCCCAGGAAGGCTACAGCGTGGTCACCGCCGGCAGCGGCGAGGAGGCCCTGGAGGTCTTCCAGCGGGAACAGCCCCATGTGGTGCTGATGGATGTGATGCTGCCGGGCATCAACGGTTATGAAACCACCGCCAGGCTACGCCGCATGAACGGTGACCACCATTGGGTGCCCATCATCTTCATCAGCGCCCTGGGCACCAGCGTCGATATGGTGCGCGGCCTGGAGGCGGGCGGCGACGACTACATCACCAAGCCCATCGATCTCCACCTGCTCCTGGCGAAGATGCGGGCCATGCAGCGCATCGCCGCCATGCAGAAGCGCCTTGCCGAGACCGGTCAGGAACTGGAGCGCCATCGCCTGAGCCGCGAGAAGGAACAGGAGATGGCCCGGGAGCTGATGGCGCGGATGCTGGAGTCTTCCCGCGTCCAGGACGACCGCCTGCAATTGTGGATGAGGCCCGCCAGCCAGTTCAGCGGCGATCTCCTGATCGCCAACCGCTCCATCGGCGACCACCTGTATGTGCTGCACGCGGACTCCATGGGCCATGGCCTGACCGCGGCCCTGCCCCTGCTGCCCATCGCCCAGATATTCCATACCATGTCGGGGCGGGGCCTGTCCGTCTCCAACATCGTCCATGAGATGAATGCCCAGTTGCGCAGGCAGATGCCAGCCGGGCACTTCGTCGCCGCCACCCTCATCCGCATGGACCGCGCCAACCTGCTGGTGGAGGTATGGAACGGCGGCAACCCGGCCCCCCTGATGGTGGATGCCGATGGCCGGGTGGTGCACCGCTTCACTTCCGAGCACATGCCTCTGGGGCCCCTGGACCCCGCCGACTTCGATGCCGGCACCCGGGTCCTCCAATACCCGCGCCCCTTCAAGCTGGTCCTCTATTCCGACGGCCTGGGGGAGGCATTGAACGAGGCCGGCGAGATCTTCGGCGAACAGGCGTTGTTGCGCGCCGTGGCCCAGGGGCCGGATATCCACGCCAACATCCTGGCCGCGGTCCAGAGGCATATCGCCTGGGGCGGCGACCAGGATGACATCTCCCTGGTGGTGCTCGGCAGCTAGCCCATGGCGCTCTGGCCCGGCCGACGAGGCCTGGCCCAGGCGCTTTCATGACACTCATGGGTGCTCCTATTTGGTGCGATTCAGCCCTATCATTGCGATCACACCTTCCGGGAAATGAAAGGAGACACCCATGCGAGTGCACCATTTCTTCGCCAAGCTGTTCCTGGTCATGGGATTGGCCTTCGGCCTGGCGGCTCCCTCCACGTGGGCCGCCGATCCCATCGTCATCAAGTTCTCCCACGTGGTGGCGCCCAACACGCCCAAGGGCAAGGCGGCGGATTACTTCAAGAGGCTGGCCGAAGAGCGCACCGGCGGCCGGGTGAAGGTGGAGGTCTACCCCAACTCCCAGCTGTACAAGGACCGGGAGGAGGTGGAGGCCCTGCAGCTGGGCGCGGTGCAGATGCTGGCCCCCAGCCTGTCCAAGTTCGGCCCCCTGGGCGTGCGGGCCTTCGAGTTGTTCGATCTGCCCTACATCTTCCCCAACAGGGAGACCCTGCACCGGGTGATGGACGGCGAGATCGGTAAGAAGCTGTTCACGCTGCTGGAACCCAAGGGCATCATCGGCCTGGCCTACTGGGACAACGGCTTCAAGCACATGAGCGCCAACCGTCCCCTGCGCAATGTGGACGATTTCAAGGGCCTGAAGATGCGCATCCAGTCCTCCAAGGTGCTGGAGGCCCAGATGAAAGCCCTGGGCGCCAATCCCCAGGTGATGGCCTTCTCCGAGGTCTATTCCGCCCTTCAGCAGGGCGTGGTGGATGGCACGGAGAACCCCATCTCCAATCTCTACACCCAGAAGATGCACGAGGTGCAGAAGCACCTGACCCTGTCCCAGCACGGCTACCTTGGCTACGCGGTCATCGTCAACAAGGCCTTCTGGGACGGCCTGCCCGCCGACATCCGCAAGATCCTGGACAAGGCCATGCAGGATGCCTCCCATTACGAGCGGGACATCGCCCAGAAGGAAAACGACGATGCCCTGGCCGCCGTGCGCAAGGCCGGCACCACCGAGGTCTACGTGCTGCCCCTGGATGAGCGCATCAAGTGGTGGAAGGCCATGCTGCCGGTGCACAAGGAGTTCGAGGACAAGATCGGCCGCGACCTGATCCAGGCAGCCTACAAAGTGGCGGCGGACGTGGAGAAGGAAGGCAAGGCCAAGTAACGCGGGGGGAGCCATGCCCCTGTTCAACCGCATCCTTGACCGCCTGGAGGAGTGGCTGATCCTCTCCTTCATGGCGGCGGCCACCCTGACCACCTTCGTCTCGGTGGCCATGCGCTACCTGATGGGCACCGGCTTCACCTGGGCCACGGAACTCACCATCTACCTGTTCATCTGGATGGCCAAGTTCGGCGCCGCCTACGGGGTGCGCACAGGCATCCACGTGGGCGTGGACTACGTGGTCGACCGGCTGGAGGGCAGGGCCCGCGCCACCATGGTGGTCATCGGCCTGGGCCTGGGTGTGGTGTTCACGGGCGTTGTGGCCTTCCTGGGGGCCCGCTGGGTGGTGTTCGTGTACGGCACCGGGCAGATATCCCCCGACCTGGAATGGCCCATGTGGATCATCTACCTGGCCATTCCCCTGGGCACCGGCCTCATGTGCTACCGCTTCATCCAGGCCCTGGCGCGCTTCCTGCGCACCGGCGAGACCGTCAGCGCCGGCCCGGCCCATGAATTGCGGGAAGCCATCGGCGAG
>CAZREY010000233.1:0-4562 GCA_964599015.1 uncultured Thiobacillus sp. | reverse complement strand
GAACGCGACCAGCAGGTTCTGCCCCAGCGCCAGCTCGCCCATGTCGGTGGAGGGACCGTCGGCCAGGATGTCGCCCCTGGCCACTTGGTCGCCCGGCTTCACCAGCGGCTTCTGATTGATGCAGGTGTTCTGGTTGGAGCGCGTGTACTTGGTGAGGTTGTAGATGTCGACACCCGGTACGCCGGCCTCGGTCTCGTCGTCGTTGACGCGCACCACGATACGGCTGGCATCGAGGAACTCGATGGTGCCGCCACGCTTGGCCACCACGGTCACGCCCGAGTCGCGGGCCACGATGCGCTCCATGCCCGTACCCACCAGCGGCTTTTCGGTACGCAGGGTCGGGACGGCCTGGCGCTGCATGTTGGAACCCATCAGCGCGCGGTTGGCGTCGTCATGCTCCAGGAAGGGAATCAGGGACGCGGCCACGGACACCACCTGGGACGGGGCGATATCCATGTACTGGATGCGCTCCGAAGTGGCCAGGGTGAATTCGTTGCGGTGGCGGCAGGACACCAGGTCGCCGGTGAAGCGGCCCTTGTCGTCCAGCTCCGCGTTGGCCTGGGCGATGACGTACTGGGCCTCCTCGATGGCGGACAGGTACTCGATGTCATTGGTCACCTTGCCGTCCGTCACCTTGCGGTAGGGGGTCTCGATGAAGCCGTATTCGTTGGTGCGGGCGTACAGGGCCAGGGAGTTGATCAGGCCGATGTTGGGGCCTTCCGGGGTCTCGATGGGACACACCCGGCCGTAGTGGGTGGGGTGCACGTCCCGCACCTCGAAGCCGGCCCGCTCCCGGGTCAGACCGCCGGGACCCAGGGCGGAGATGCGCCGCTTGTGGGTGATCTCGGACAGGGGGTTGGTCTGGTCCATGAACTGGGAGAGCTGCGACGAACCGAAGAATTCCTTCACCGCCGCCGAGATGGGCTTGGCGTTGATCAGGTCGTGGGGCATCAGGTTGTCGGACTCGGCCTGGGACAGGCGTTCCTTCACCGCACGCTCCACGCGCACCAGGCCGGCGCGGAACTGGTTTTCCGCCAGTTCGCCCACGGAACGCACCCGGCGGTTGCCCAGGTGGTCGATATCGTCCACCTCGCCACGGCCATTGCGCAGTTCCACCAGGATCTTGATGACCTCGACGATGTCCTTGGGGGACAGGGTGAAGCGCTCCTGGACCCGGGGGTTCAGGATCTTGGGATCGAAGCCGGCGGCCTTGAGCTGCTTGTTCAACTCGGCCAGCTTGGCCTCCGCCTCCTCCAGGGTGGCGATGCCCTCCAGGCTCACCTTGGACAGGCTGGCTTCTGGACAGATCTCGTACATGTCCTGCAGGGCGGCGGCCAGCTTGTTCTCCCGGTGGTGGGGCGGGAACACGATTTCCCAGCTGGCCTTGGCCGGCGCATTGATGCGGCGGTTGAACTTCATGCGGCCCACCTTGGACAGGTCGTAGGCGTCGCCGCTGAAGAACAGGCGGTTGAACAGGGCCTCCACGGCGTCCTCGGTGGGGGGCTCGCCGGGGCGCATCATGCGGTAGATGGCCACCCGGGCGGTCCACTGGTCCACCGTCTCGTCGGCGTTCAGGGTCTGGGAGATGAAGGGGCCGTGGCCCAGTTCATTGATGAACAGGGTCTGGAAATCGGTCACGCCGGCTTCCAGCAACTTGTCCAGCAGGCCCTCGGTGATCTCCTCGTTGGCCCGGGCGATGAGCTCGCCGGACTCGGTGTCCACCACATTCCTGGCCAGCACGCGGCCCAGGATGAATTCGTTGTCCACGACCAGCTTCTTGACGCCGGCGGCCTCCAGGTCGCGGATGTGCTTGACGGTGATGCGCTTGTCCTTGGCGACGATGACCTTGCCGTCCTTGCCCAGGATGTCGAACTTGGCCGTCTCACCCCGCAGGCGCTCGGGCTTGAGCTCGAATTCGATGCCCTTCTTGCCCACATGGAAGGCATCGGTGGCGAAGAACATGTCCAGGATCTGCTCGATGTTGTAGCCCAGGGCCTTGAGCAGGATGGTGACAGGCATCTTGCGACGGCGGTCCACCCGGAAATACACGAAGTCCTTGGGATCGAACTCGAAGTCCAGCCAGGAGCCGCGGTAGGGGATGATGCGGGCGGAGAACAGCAGCTTGCCGGAGGAGTGGGTCTTGCCCTTGTCGTGCTCGAAGAACACGCCGGGGGAACGATGCAGCTGGGAGACGATGACCCGCTCGGTGCCGTTGATGACGAAGGAGCCGTTGGGGGTCATGAGGGGCATCTCGCCCATGTAGACCTCCTGCTCCTTCACCTCCTTGATCTTCTCCTTGACGCTTTCCCGGTCCAGGATCACCAGGCGCACCCGGGCCCGCAGGCTGGCAGCATAGGTCAGGCCCCGCTGCTGGCATTCCACGATATCGAACACGGGGGTGCCCAGCTGGTAGCTCACATACTCCAGACGGGCGTTGCCGCTGTGGCTGACGATGGGGAAGATGGACTTGAACGCCGCCTGCAGGCCCACATCCTGGCGGGCCTCCATGGGCACGCCTTCCTGGATGAACTCCCGGAAGGACTCGATCTGGGTGGTTAGCAGGTAGGGCACCGGCAGAACGCTGACGCGTTTTGCGAAGCTCTTGCGAAGGCGCTTTTTCTCGGCGAATGTATAACTCATGACAGCTCCGTCTCCAGTAGACAGGGATCAGGTATCAGAAATTCCGTTCCGATTCAGGCAGTTATTGCCAATCGGCACCGCATCCCTGATAGCTGACGCCTGAAACGCCAAAAGGCCGGCGGTTTGAAACCGCCAGCCTCCGGCCGGGCAGGGGGCGCGGACCCCCTGAACCCAGTTCCAGCATTGCTTACTTGATCTCGGCGGTCGCGCCCGCTTCGGTCAACTGCTTGGCGATGTCCTCGGCCTCGGCCTTGGGGCAGGCTTCCTTCACGGTCTTGGGCGCGCCGTCCACCAGGTCCTTGGCTTCCTTCAGACCCAGGCCAGTGATGGCACGCACCACCTTGATGACGCCCACCTTGTTGGCGCCGGCGCTGGTCAGCACCACGTCGAACTCGGTCTTTTCCTCGGCGGCGGCGGCGGCACCACCACCGGCGGCGGGGCCGGCCACTGCCAGGGCGGCGGCGGACACGCCAAACTTCTCTTCGAACGCCTTCACCAGGTCGTTCAGTTCCATCACCGTCATGGCGCCAACGGCTTCCAGGATGTCTTCTTTGCTAACAGCCATTTTCAGTACTCCAGAATTGAATGTCGTAAGGTTGTGTACGTGGGATCAAGCGGCGGCGCCTGCTTCCTCGCGCTGCTTGGCCAGGGCGGCCAGGGCGCCGGCGAAGCCGGATACCGGGGCCTGCATGACGCCCAGCAGCTTGGCGAGCAGTTCCTCGCGGCTCGGGATGGAGGCCAGCTCTTTCACGCCGGCTTCGTTCATCACCTTGCCGGCATAAGAGCCAGCCTTCAGGATCAGCTTGTCGTTGGTCTTGGCGAAATCGTTCAGGACCTTGGCGGCGGCAACGGGATCGGCGGAGATGCTGTAGATCAGCGGGCCGACCATGTGCTTGGCAAGATCCGCGAACGGGGTATCCGCCACGGCGCGACGCACCAGGGTGTTCTTCAGCACGCGCAGGTAAACACCGGACTCGCGGGCCTTCTTGCGCAGCACGGTGAGATCGCTCACCGCCACGCCACGGTACTCGGCCACAACGATGGTCTCGGCGTTGGCCACCTGTGCCGACACCTCAGCCACGACGGCTTTCTTGTCATCAAGATTCAGACTCAAGGTCTTTCCTCCTTTCAAGTCAACACGCGGCGAAAACTGCTCGCCGCACCCACGGCGACCTGAACCAGGAGTCTTGCCATTTGCCCATACCAGCTCAAACGACCATCAATCCTGTTCGGGGTGCACCGTCTGCGCAGGCAGCAACAAGACTTCGCTGCCATTAAGCCCCGGCTGTGCAAACCTGCCACAGCTTCGGCACCTGCGGTCTTTGACGATCCGCCGCCACCCGCTAGGGCGGCGGCGGCCCAAAGTTACTTCCCCCGCCGGAGCGGGGCTCAAATCCTTACTGCTGCGCCACCAGGCTGGCCTGGTCCACGCGCACGCCGATGCCCATGGTGCTGGAGACGGACACCTTCTTCATGTACACGCCCTTGGAACTGGCGGGTTTGGCCTTGTTCAGGGCCTCGATCAGGGCAGCCAGGTTTTCCTTCAGGGCAGCGGGCTCGAAGGAGGCGCGGCCGATGGTGGCGTGGATGATGCCGGCCTTGTCGGTGCGGTACTGGACCTGACCCGCCTTGGCGTTCTTCACGGCCTCGGCCACGTTGGGGGTCACGGTGCCCACCTTGGGGTTGGGCATCAGGCCACGGGGACCGAGGATCTGACCCAGCTGGCCCACCACGCGCATGGCGTCCGGGGTGGCGATGACCACATCGAAGTCCATCTTCCCGGCCTTCACTTCGGCGGCCAGGTCCTCGAAGCCGACGATATCGGCACCGGCAGCCTTGGCGGTCTCGGCATTGGCGCCCTGGGCAAACACGGCCACGCGCACGGTCTTGCCGATGCCCCGGGGCAGCACCACGGAACCGCG
>CAZREY010000232.1:0-4585 GCA_964599015.1 uncultured Thiobacillus sp. | reverse complement strand
CACGGCGGAAAGGCCTTGCCCGTCTGGCGCAGGCTCTCGATGCCGCCGTCCTGGGCCTGGGCCAGGGGCATCTGCAAGGCAAACAACAGTGCCAAGCCAACCCAGCGCGGGTTCATCGCTCCCTCCCCACGCATCGCAGTTGCGCGCGCATGTCGTCCATCTCCTCCAGCAAGTCGGCCACCAGGGCCGCCAGTTCCGGCACGGCGTCAAAGTCCCGCTCCACCTGGCGCATGCGCCGGGCCCGCAAAAGGGCCGGCCCGGAGAAGCGCCACACCCCCGCCACGCTTTCCGCATGGGGGAACAGGCCTTCGTCCAGATGACGCAGCAACCAGCCCGGCTCCACGGCGCAGGCGGCGGCCACCTGCTCCAGGGTGAGCCAGCTCTCCTCCATGAGGCAGCCCGTCAGGATGTCTTCTTCACGCATGGCTCAGCTCCTTACATGGGGGGTGTTTTCCCTGGGATTGAAGGCCATCTCCTGGGCCATGGTTTCGTAGAGTTCCCGGGCCCTGGGCGTATCGGCCGGCGGCAGGGCCACCTGGATGTCCAGCAGCAGGTCCCCCGCCGGTTCGCCGGGGATGCCCTTGCCCCGCACGCGCAGTTGTCGCCCGCTCTGGGCCCCTTCCGGGATGCGCACCTTCACCGGCCCGCCGGGCAGGTCCACAGCGATGACCGCCCCCAGGGCCGCTTCCCAGGGGGCCACGGGCAGGGTCAGGTGCAGGTCCCGCCCTTCCACGCGGAAACGGGCATGGGGGTTGAACCGCACCTCCAGCAGCAGGTCGCCGGCGGGACCGCCGCCCAGGCCCGGCGCGCCCTGGCCCGCCAGGCGGATGACCTGGCCGGCGCGCACGCCCCTGGGAATCTTCACGTTGAGGGTACGGGTGGCCAGGGTCACCCGGCCCCGGGCATCCACCTGGGGCACCCGCAGGCTGAGCTGGCGGGTGGCGCCGGTGAAGGCATCCTCCACATCCAGCAATACCTTGGCGTGGTGGTCCTCCCCCTGGGCGCGAAAGTGGGTGCCCTGGGCATGGAAGCCTCCCCCGCCACCCATGCGGCCGAACAGCTCGGAGAAGAAGTCCGAGAAATCCGCCGCTTCGTGGGGAGCATAGCCGTGGCCAGTGAATTCGAAGCCCGCGTCCCAGTCAGGTGGTGGGCGGAAGTCCTGGCCGGGCCGGTAGCCCTGGCCCAACTGGTCGTAGGCGGCCCGCTTCTCCGTGTCCGAGAGCACGGCATAGGCCTCGTTCACGTCCTTCATGCGGGCATCGGCGTCCTTTTCCTTGGACACGTCCGGATGGTACTTGCGCGCCAGCTTGCGGAAGGACTTCTTGATGTCCTCCGCCGTGGCGTCCCGGGGCACGCCCAGGATCTCGTAGTAATCCTTGAACTGCATGCTGGTCCTCTTGCTCCTATGAACCTGCCGACAACCCCACGTTACCGTGAAACATGAGGCGGTAGGAGCCCGCTCGCGGGCCGAATCCTTGTCCGACATTGACATCATGATCGCGCCGCAAGCGGCGCTCCTACCCGGTTTCATCAGCGGGGGCGGCCTATTTGCCATGTACGGTTACATGGTAGCTACTCGCCCAAGATCAAGATATTGAACTCCCGCGGGACGTACCTACATTGGATGGCAAGGGCGCCGGATGGCGCCCATGACCTGACCATGGAGGATAGAACCATGATGTACCGCACCCTGTTTCCCCGCGATATCTTCGCGGAACTGGACCGCCTGCAGCGGGAGATGCAGCAGGCTTCCGAGTGGTCCCCCAGCATCCGCGGCCTGACCCGGGGCTTCCCCGCCATGAACGTGGGCGGCACGCCCAAGTCGGTGGAAATCTACGCCTTCGCCCCCGGTATCGACCCGGCCAGCCTGGACGTGCAGATCGAGAAGGGCGTGCTTACCATCGCCGGCGAGCGCAAGGCCGTGGAGGCGCCGGAGAAGGCCGCCGTGCACATCGACGAGCGCTTCGCCGGCCGTTTTCGCCGGGTGGTGACCCTGCCCGACGACGTGGACCCCAATACCGTGGAGGCCCGGTACCGGGACGGCGTGCTGCACATCAGCATCGCCCGCCACGAAGCCGCCCAGCCCCGCCGCATCACCATCCAATAAGGAGGACGAAATCATGGCCGACACCAAGCAAGCCGAAACCGCCCGTCCGGAAGCCGCCCTCATGCCCCCCGTGGACGTGATCGAGGATGCCAACGGCATCACCCTCTACGCCGACCTGCCCGGCGTGCCCAAGGACAAGCTGCACCTGCACGTGGAAGCGGACACCCTCAGCATCGAAGGCGAGATCGACCTGGCCATGCCCGAGGGCATGGAGGCCACCCACGCCGAGGTGAGCCTGCCCCGCTACCGCCGGGTGTTCACCCTGTCCAAGGAACTGGACAGCGCCAAGGTGGGGGCCGAGTTCAACCACGGCGTGCTGACCCTGCGCATTCCCAAGGCCGAACACGCCCAGCCCCGCAAGGTGGAAGTGAAGGTGCTCTGACATGGCGGGGGGTGGGGCGGCCTGATCCGCCCCACCCCTTTCCACCACCCAATGCCTGGGTCAAATCCGACCCAGGTTCAACGCCATACCCAGGCCACCGGGTCGCCACCGACCCACCGCCCCGTTCCATCCCCGCGCTAAGCCCCTGATATATCGCGCACCGGGCCCCGATGCCCCATGGCACGGCCCTTGCGATGGATGTCCCGCATAACAGCCCACATGGCATTACGGAGGACATCCCATGACCCGCCACACCCATCTCAAACCCCTGCTGCCCCTCCTGTTGGCCGCCGTCCTGAGCGGCTGCGCCGGCAACGGCATCCTGCCCGACGCCCCCTCCGGCACTAGCCTGGCGGACCGCTTCACCAGCCTGCTGGACCACCGCTGCCCCATCCCCCCGGAGCCCAAGATGGGCACCGCCGAGCAGCGGGAAGTCCGCCTCATCCGCGCCGAATGGCTGCTGGCCATCCTCACCCGTTACGGCGCCGCCCGCATCGAGGACTTCTCCGGCGACAAGCAGGCCGACGCCGCCATGCTGCTCACCCGCGTCGAACATGCCATGGACGTCATCCGCCACGCCCGCGCGGACGTGCCCCGGGACCCCAACCAGTTCGAGCTCTACCGGGCGGACCTGATCCTGGCCCTGCTGCACACGGCCCATTCCGCCATCGAGCCGGTGCTCCAGGTGCAGAAGGGCTTCGTGCTCAAGCCGGATCCGGAAGACGGCCTGAGGCTGCTGGGCAATTACTTCAAGGACAAGCTCTACGCCCAGGCCTACGGCCTCACCTGCACCGACTTCATGCAGGCCGCCATCCAGGCGGACAAGCGCCCCGTGGTGCGCCAGCGGGTGGAGGAGCACCTGCAGGAACAGTGCGACAAGCTGGCGAAGCAGTCCGGCCTGGCCCAGCAGTGCAGCGCCATCACGCCCCGATAACCCCCCGGACAACCTCCCCAAGGAGCCCCCATGGACACCCTCAAGCTCGACGCCACCGGCAAGGACGTGGAACGCCTGCAGAAGCGCCTGCAAAAGCTGGGCTTCCCCCCCGGCCTCATCGACGGCGATTTCGGCCCCGGCACCGAGGCCGCCGTCATCGCCTTCCAGCGCAGCAAGGGCCTGCTGGCGGACGGCGTGGCCGGCCCCCGCACCCTGAAGGCCCTTGGCCTGGTGGACGACGACAGCCTGCCCACCGTCATCCCCGGCGTCACCCCCCAGGTGGTTTCCCGGCTGTTCCCCTACACCCCCATCGGCAACATCAAGGCCAACCTGCCCCCTACCCTGGCGGGGCTGGAAACCTTCAGCCTGGTGGACCGGCCCATGGTGCTCATGGCCCTGGCCACCATCCGCGCCGAGACGGAAAGCTTCGAACCCGTGGCGGAATACAAATCCCGCTACAACACCTCCCCCAACGGCCACCCCTTCGACCTGTACGACAGGCGCCGGGACATCGGCAACCGGGGCAAGCCGGACGGCGAACGCTTCCGGGGCCGGGGCTACGTGCAGCTCACCGGCCGGGCCAACTACGAGCGCTACGGCAAGGTCCTGGGGGTGAAGCTGGCGGACAGGCCCGAGCTGGCCAGCCAGCCGGACATCGCCGGCAAGATCCTGGCCGCCTTCCTCAAGGACAAGGAACGGGTCATCAAGGAGGCCCTGCTGGACCACGACCTGCGCGCCGCCCGCCGCGCCGTCAACGGCGGCAGCCACGGCCTGGACCGCTTCATCGACACCTACCGGCGGGGGCTGGAGCTGATTCCATCCGTCCTTTGAACAGCCCCATGCACGGCACCCGATTTCCCTCCCTCCAGCCCGTCCACGGAAGGACCTGCCTGCCCTTCCGGCTTCAGCGGCGACGAGCAGTGCTCGTCGAAACCCCGCTTACGCCCCCCCCATTGGGGGAAGGGTGCGTGGCAGCGGGTCATGCGCATCACCTGCCGCACCAATCTCATTTCAGCGGGGTAATTCTTGCCGTGGAAATAAAGGTATCTTTCCGTCCACCACACATAAATCTGCTCGGTCAGCCCCTTCCGTCGGGGCTTTACTAAGTGTCATGTCCTCGATGATTCCATTGTTGGTCGCCGACGTGGTGTACTGCTGGCCC
>CAZREY010000231.1:0-4600 GCA_964599015.1 uncultured Thiobacillus sp. | reverse complement strand
CAAGCCCGCCGCCCCCCAGGCCCCGGCCCCCGAGCCGGAACAGGCCCCGCCCCCCTTCCTGAGACGGGAGGCCCTTTTGGACCGGCACCAGCAGGTGGCGGCCTATCACTTTTCCCTTGAAAGGCCAGACCGCGGCTGGAGCGCCGCGTCGGAGAAATTCTTCGACGCGGCCCTTGTCGGCCAATTCCTGGACGGGCGCATGGACAGGCTGCTGGGCAAGCGCCAGGCCTTCCTGCCCCTGAGCGCCGCCGGCCTGGAGCACCCGGACCTGGATCGCCTGCCCCGGGAACACCTGGTCGTCATCTTCACCCCGCCCCGGACGCGACCCTGGACCGGGAGCGGGTGCTGGCCGCCCTGGGCCGCATGCATGCGCGGGGCCTGGCGCTGGCCTGCGGCCAGGACCTGGAAGCCCGGGGCCTGGGCGAGGCCCTGGAACAGGCCCGCTACATCGTCCTGGACGGCGTGGCCCGCATGGACCCCGCGGAGCTGCTCGGCCGCGTCCGCCACCTGGCACGGCGTTTCCCGGAAGCCCGGCTGCTGGCCCGTCAGATCGACTCCCAGGAGCTGTTCCAGGCCTGCCGGCACATGGGCGTGGCCCTGTTCCAGGGGGATTTCGTCACCCGCCGCCCGGCCAAGGCCGCCAAGGCCCTGTCGCCCTACCGCATGGTGGTGGTGGAACTGCTGAACGGCGTGCGGCGCCAGGCCGACTTCGACGAGCTGGCCGGCATCGCCTGGTACGACCCGGCCCTGGCCTACCGCCTGCTGCGCTTCGTCAACTCCGCCGCCTTCGGCCTGCGGGAGCAGGTGGACAACGTGAAACGGGCCATGACCTACGTGGGCCGGGACGAGCTCTACCGCTGGCTCACCCTGCTGCTGTTCAGCCTGGGCCAGGACACCAACCCCCTGGACGAGGCCCTGCGGGAGAACGCCCTGGTGCGGGCCCGCCTGGCGGAACAGCTGGCCCAGGGGCGCCTGCCCGCCCGGGAATGCGACGAGGTGTTCGCGGTGGGCATCCTCTCGGTGATCGATGCCCTGTTCGAGATGAGCATGGCGGACGCCCTGGCCCAGCTCACCCTGCCCGAGGCCATGAGCCAGGCCCTGCTGGCCCGGGAAGGCCGCTACGCCCCCTACCTGCGCCTGGCCATCGCCTGCGAGGAGAGCGACCAGGACACCATCAAAACCCTGGCGGCGGCCAGCGGCTTCGATGCCGTGCAGGTGAACCAGCGCCACCTGGAGGCCCTGACCTGGGCCCTGGGCTTCAGCGAGGCCCTGGAGGATGCCAGCCTGGGGCGCTGACCAACCCCCTCACGTCAGGCCGATGACGAAGCGGTGCTTGCCGGAAGCGGTGCGGGGAATCTCCTCCAGGTAGCGCACTTCCAGGGCCATCGCCCCATCCACCTCCCGGCGCAGGGCTTCCCCCAGTCGCGCCTCGACGGCGGGGTCCAGTTTTTCCGGGCACACCAGGTTCAGCACCATGCGCTCGGGTGCCGCCTGCACCCACTGGTACCGGCGGATCTGGGTCAGACCATAGAGTTGGCGGTTGAACCAGGCGGGATGGACCCGCTTGCCGCCCGGGGCGCGGATCAGGTCGTTCTGGCGGCACAGGCCCATTTCCATCAGCGGGAAAGGCGAGCCGCAGTCGCACGCCCCGTCCAGGAGGCGCCCGGCATCCCCCAGGTCGTAGCGGATGAAGGGCATGAGGCGGTTGGTGAGGGAGGTGACGATCAGCCGCTCCTCCCCCTCCAGGGGCACGGACTCCAGCAGCACCAGATCGGCCATCACGTGCATGCGGCCGTGGCGGCATTCCCAGGCGATGTTGGGCACCTCCCGGCAGCCATACTGGTTGAAGACCTTGCAGCCGAAGGCCTGCTGCATGAGTGTGCGCTGACTTTCATCCAGCACCTCGGCGGTGGAGTACACGCCGATGAGGCTGGCGGGCATGGCCAGATCCTGGTCGTCGATGTAGCGGGCCAGCTCGGCGAGGGCGGACGCGTAGCCGTACAGCAGGGTGGGACGCCAGCGCCGGATGAGCCGGGCCCAGTCGGCCAGACGGCCCTCCGTGTATTCCAGGGCGGCAACGGTGCGTTCGCCGGCGATGGCATCCATGAGGTGCTGGCCGAACACCCCCCCCCTGCCCACATCCTGGCGGGCCCCCCACAGGTACAGCACCTTCTGCCCGGGCCGCCAGCCGGACATCATGAAGCCCCGCATCATGCCGGCGCGCATGAGTTCGTGCTTGGCCTCGTCGTACCAGAAGGCCAGGGGCTGGCCGGTGGAACCGCCGGTGTGGCCGATGCCTGTCCTGGTACGGTCGGCGTTCCGGTCCAGCAGCTCGTCCAGGTGGCCGCGCACGTCCTCCTTGCTGAGGATGGGCAGGGACGCCATGCGCCCGTCCCAGTCCGCCAGGCGGCCCAGGTGCCGGGCGTAGTAGGGAACATGGGCGGCGGCGTGGCCCAGAAGGGCGGCGAGGGCCTGGCGCTGGTACGCCTCCAGGGCAGCCGGGCCCAGGGATTGCTGGGCGAGAAGCTGCGCCAGCCGGGCGTAGCGTTCCGGGTAACGCAGGCGGTGCAGGCCGTGACGCATGGAGGAAATCACACGCCCTCCCCCACCGGAGGAGGGGCGGCGTGAGGGAGCCACGCCAACGCCATCCCCCAGGGGTATTTCACCGTTGTTCCCTCTCCCTCCGCCCTCCCCCGGTGGGGGAGGGGGCCAGCACGGCCAGCGCGCACCTCCAGGCCTTGCGATGTTCCGGCAACCCCAGCAGCGCCGCCACCTGCCGCCCCCGCCAGGCCTCCCAGCGGCCCGGCGCATACAGGCCGACCTGGGCGGGGGCGTCGGTGCCGAAGTTGCGCCGGATGTTGGCGGCGAAGGCGCGGAAATGGGCCACGGCCCCGGCGTGTTCCTGTGCCTGGTTCCACCAGCGGGCCGGGTCGTCCAGCAGGGCCTCCAGGCGGACGAGCCGGTCCAGGATGGCCGCCTGCTTGTCCCGGTAGCGACGGCGCATGTCGGCGCGCACCTCGTCCAGCACCGCCACCACCGCCGCCTCGGAGGGGAGTTCATCCGGATAGCCCTGGGCGGTCAGTCGCTCCATGGCGAACAGCAGCACGTCGCCGTGGAACTGGCGCTCGAACTCGTCGGAGAGGTCCACCAGGGCATCCCGGTCCACCACGCCGGGGCGGAATTCCGACTGGCCGGTGGCCTCCAGGGTGCGCCGGTGCAGCATGGGCAGGTTGGCGGAGACGAAGCCCTCTCCCAGCCCGGCCTTGAGCAGGCGGCCCATGGTGGGGCCGGACATGCGCAGGCGCAGGGGGGCGTATGGGATGAACTCGCCCAGGCTGTCCGACCGGAACACGTAGTTGCCGGTGTACACGGTGCGGGCGGGCACCGCGTCGGCGCCGTCATGGCGGTAGTAGGTCACCCGGGTGGGATGCTCGCCATGGAAGAAGCTGTTCAGGCGGCGGGCGA
This sequence comes from uncultured Thiobacillus sp., assembly GCA_964599015.1. Classification (GTDB taxonomy): domain Bacteria; phylum Pseudomonadota; class Gammaproteobacteria; order Burkholderiales; family Thiobacillaceae; genus PFJX01. The sequence continues at coordinate 1,135 of CAZREY010000231.1, read as the reverse complement.
AATCGGCAAGGCAGGCGGCGTTGTCCGGCTCCCCGGGCAGGGGACAGCGGTAGCGATAGGTCTCGCCGTCGGCCCTGAAGCCGAACAGGTCCGCCATGTCGTGATAGGCCGCCTCGCCGGAACCCCGGGTGCTGGCGATATGGCGGGGATAGGGCCGGTCCGGCCGGGTGTGGGCCATCTCCGTGAGGAAGCCGAGCACGTCCTCCAGGAAGTTGCCCGCCATCACCGCCGGGGACACGGGGGGGTCGCCCACCACCTTGCCGGTGAGCACGCGCACCCGGCCGTCCCGGAAGATTTCGTCCAGCTGGTGGAAGAAGCTCAGGGCCGCCACCTGGGCATCGCCGGCGGCGGTGGCCACCTTGACCTGGAAGCTCTGGTCCGCGTCCAGGGTGTGGAACAGCAGGGGCCCCCCCAGGGCCTCGCTTTCCCCGGCCTGCATCTCGGCCAGCTTCAGATAGGCGATGTTGCGCATCATGGCCTGGCCCTTGTGGGCAAAGGCCGGGCGGGCATGCTCGCCGACGATGGGGGCCAAGTCCAGGTCCGCCAGCCGGTCCAGCAGGGCCATCTGCTCCACCGGGCCGAAGTAATGCATGCGCAGGCCCTGGCCGCCGAACTCCAGGGAAATGGCCCGGTTCTCCGCCAGCACCGCCGGGTCGGCGGAATCGTCCGCCAGCAGCACGGAGATCTTGCGCCAGCGCCCGTCCCCATCCTGGCCGCCATAGCCATAGGCCCGGCACAGGTCCAGCAGGCTCCCCAGGCAGGCGCGCAGGTGGCGGGGGCTGTCGGCCACGGGAATGACCAGCACGAAGCCGTGGCGGCGGTCGGGCTCCCCCCGGGCGGCGATCAGGGCTTCCAGCCGGCGCCAGGCGGCCTGGTAGCCGGCCAGCAGCCGCTCGTTGAAGCCGCCTTCCCACAGGGCGGCCTCGAAGCGGTCGATGGCCTGGCGCTGGGCGGCGATCTGCTCGTCGCTGTCAGCGAGCCGACAGATAGCTGGGGAAGACATGCTTGTCCAACAGGACTTCGATGAGGTTGATGGCCCCGGTCAGGTCCGCCCGGGCGAACAGTTCATCCAGATCCGCCTCCGTCTCGACGCGGTAGTGGTGGATGCCGAAGGCGGCGGCCAGCAGCCTGAAAT
>CAZREY010000230.1:2925-4622 GCA_964599015.1 uncultured Thiobacillus sp. | reverse complement strand
CGTGCTCCCGCAACTGGGACAGTACCCAGGCGCACAGCTCGATATCACCCATCAGCACGTTCTCGGTCAGTTCGATCTGGAGTTCGCTGCCCGCCACGCCGGCCTCCCCCAGCAGGGCGATGACCCGGTGGGTGAAGTCGGGCCGGGCCAGCTGCACGGCGGAGATGTTCACCGACACATAGTCCAGTTGGATGCCCGCGTCGCGCCAGGCCCGCTTGCGGGCCAGGGCCTCCCGCAGTATCCATTCCCCCAGGGGGACGATCAGCCGCATCTCCTCGGCCACTGGAATGAAGCGGTCCGGGGTGCGTGCCGAAGCCGGCCCGTCCGGCCAGCGGATCAGGGCCTCGCAGGCCACCGTCCTGCCGCGCGCGATGTCCACGATGGGCTGGTAGTGCAGCTCGAAACCGCCCGCCTTGACGGCCTGGCGCAGGGCGTTGTCCAGCTCCAGCTTCTGGCTCATGGCCTCGGACAACTCGGCGCTGTAGCGCACATGGCCGTCGCGGCCCGCCTCCTTGGCCTGATACATGGCCACGTCCGCGTTCTTCAGCAGGGTGGCGGCATCGTCGCCGTCGTCGGGGAAAAGGGTGATGCCGATGCTGCAGCCGATGTGCAGGTCGATGCCGCCGATGGCGAAGGGCTGCTTGAAGGCGGCCACGATCTTGTCGGCCAGCCTGTCCGCGGCGGCATGGGTGGCGGTGGTCTCCATCAGCACGACGAATTCGTCGCCCCCCAGGCGCGCCAGGGTGTCCGAGCTGCGCACCAGATCCCTGAGCCGGCGCGCGGTCTCGATGAGCAACTGGTCGCCCACATGGTGGCCCAGGCTGTCGTTGATGGTCTTGAAGCGGTCCAGATCGATGAACAGCAGGGCGATGGTGCGATCGCCGCGCCGGGCGAATTCGATGGCGTGCTCCAGGCGGTCGCTGAACAGCAGGCGATTGGGCAGTTCGGTGAGGGCGTCGTGATGGGCCAGGAAATCCAGCCGCGTCTGGGTTTCCTTGAGGGAGGAGATGTCGGTCAGCACGGCGATGTGGTGGGTCAGCGCCCCTTCGGCGTCGCGCACTTCGCTGATGCTTTCCAGCAGGGGGATGACGCGGCCGTCGCGATGGCGGTCGAAAATCTCGCCCTGCCAGTGCCCCCGCTCCCGCAGGGTACCCCACAGGGCTTCGTAAAAGGCGGGTTCATGGATGCCGGACCTGAGGGTGCGCGGCGTCTTGCCGATGAGTTCGTCCCTGGGGAAACCGGTGATGCGGGTCACCGCGTCGTTGATCTCGATGACGCGGTTGTCCGCGTCGGTGATCATGATGCCCTCGCCCACGTGGCTGAACACCTCGGAGTACAGGCGCAGGTGGCGTTCGGTCTCCATCCGCGCCGTGATGTCGGAGAACAGCATCACCGTCTTGGCATGGCGCCCGGCCTTGTCGAGGATCCGGGAGGCCACCACCTGGGTATCGCGGCCGTGGATGCGGACGGTATGGCTGTTGCCATCGGCCCGGGCGCGGATTTCGGCCAGTCCCTCGGCGCAACTGCATGCGTCGGCGGCGGGCAGGCCGATGACGTCCGCCTTCTCCATGCCGGCGAAGAACCAGTCCATGGCCAGCCGGTTGCAGTCCTCGATGCGCTCGTCCATATCCAGCACCACGATGGCGGCGCCCAGGGTGTCCAGGATGGCGCGGATTTCCGCGGTGGCGACGGACAGT
>CAZREY010000230.1:0-2915 GCA_964599015.1 uncultured Thiobacillus sp. | reverse complement strand
GGTCTCGTTGAGATGGTCGATCACCTGGCGGAAGGACTCGGCGATGATGCCGATGGGGTCCAGGGTGATCAGCGTGTCGTCGTCCAGTTCCTCCGGCCGCAGGGGCAGCGTCCCCATCACCGTCAGCAGCTGGTCCACCTTGGCGCGGATGTAGCGCAGGGCTTCCTGTTGGCTCAGGGGGGATGACACGGGGGGGGACACGAGCCTAGACACCGCCGAATACGCGGATGCGATAGAGGTCATCGAGCCGGGTGACCTCGGCGCGCAGTCCCATGCGTTCCGCCGCCGACGGGATCGTGGCGGTGGCCTGGCGATCGTCGGTCACCACCACCACCTCGGTATCGCCGGCCCGAACCGACGGCCCATGCAGGTTCAGCTCCTTCAGGGTGATCAGCAGGCAGGAGGGACAGATCTGGCCGCGGATGTCGATGTCGATGGTCTTGGGCATGGCGTTAACGTACCACGAAGCGGGTCAGAAGGCGGGCGCCCACCCAGGTGCCCGGCAGCAGGCCGGCCAGGAACAGCAGGCTCTGCATGGCCAGGATGGGCACGCCCCCCCACAGGTGCCAGATATTGCAGGAGGGCGCCATGCGCGCCGCCAGGCCCAGCAGGAGCCCGCCCAGCAGCGCGGAGGCGAATTGGCGCGGCGGCAGGCGCCACCGGGGCCGCCACTCGCCCAGGCTCATGGCCGAAAGAAAAGCCCCGCCCACGATGCCCAGCAGCAGCGGATACTGGATCGCGGCGATGGCGTCCCATCCCGGACCCGGCCCGCCGGCGATGGGCCGGTCGGCGAAGGGCGGCGTGTAGTTGAGGGGTTGCAGGGCAAAGTATTCCAGGCCGGCCACATGCTCCGGCGCGAACAGGGACTCGATGCCGGCCCCCAGCTTGGCATAGGTGGTGGTGATGCCCAGGGGCATGCCGATGAGCGCGTAGGACGCGAAGCCCAGGCCGGCGATGATCAGGGCGGCGCGCCAGGGGGCCAGGTGGCCCTTCGCGAAGGCAGGCCGGTCCATGCGTCCGGCGCGGAACTCCCGCCACAGCCAATAGCCCCCGATCGCCGCCAGGGGCAGCAGCAGCGCGGTGGGGGACAGGCCCAGCCACTGGGGCAGGGTGATGGCCTCCCGGACCAGGACCGTACCCTTGCCGAAGGCGCTCCACTGGGGATGCACCTCGGCATACAGGGCCGAGCCGGCCAGCATGCCCACCACGGCCAGGAGGCTGGCGGCGCTGCCGGCCCCCAGCTTGTACAGGCTGCCGCAGACGCAGCCGCCGGCCAGCACCATGCCGATGCCGAAGACGAAGCCCCCCAGGACATTGGCCAGGGAGGGCGGTCCCAGCAGGGGAAAGGGATGGAGGGTGATGACGCCGGAAAGGCGGCCCAGCTCGAACAGGGCCATGCTGGCGACGATGACCAGGAGCAGCTGACGCATGAGGAAGAAATCCCGGAACAGGATGGCATCCCGGAAGCAGGCGGTGACGCAGAAGTCGGAGCGATGCATGACCAGGCCGGCGATGAGCCCGATGACCAGGGAACTGCTGGCGATCAGCAGGTAGGGTTGCTCCAGCATCACAGCATGCGTCTCCTTTTAGCTCGGCCTCTCCGGGCCGGTGCGTTCCTTCGCGGGGCGCCATGCTAACCCAGCCGGAGGCCGACGCGACATAGACCAGCGCAGGCCCAGACAAACGATAACCCCTCCCGCCAGGGCGGGAGGGGTTCCCAGGAACCAACGCCTATTTGGCGCCTTCGCCCAGGGCCGCGTAGCGGCTCACCTCTTCCGCCAGCACCCGCATCATGTGGGTGGCGATCTGCATGCCGCCGGCGGCCATGTCCCCCACGGCGGCCAGGAGGTCCGGATTGATCAGGCCACAGGCTGGGGCCCCACTACCGGCCTGGCCCGGCTGCGGGCAGGCCTGGGGCATGGGCTGCACCTGCGGCGTGGGCTGCACCTGGGCGCTGGCGCAGGACGCGGGGCCTGAAGAGAAGAAGGGCATGCCGCCCATGCAGGCTTGCGCGGGACTGGCGACGAGCAGGGTGGCTACGGCCAATGCGCCCAGAGACGGGATTGTTGTTTTCGCTTTCATGGTACGGCTCCTTGTTGAGAAAGCCCGCGACAGTGCGGGTGTTCCCAGGCTAGGAGGGCGAAGTAAGCGAAGCGTTTCCATTCGGTGGTACAGATGTAACAGGGTGTTGCCGGAGTCACTGCTCCCCCTTGCCAAGGGGGAAAGCACGCCAGGGTCATTTGCCCGGCGCCACCCACACCCCATCCCAGTCCGCCGGGGGCGGCGTCTGGCGGAAGGCGGCGATGCGCTCCAGGAAGACCCGGCTGGGACGGTCCTCCGGCGCGTGTTCCAGGCAGGCACGGAAGCCGGCCTCGGCGGCGTCCCAGTCCCGGGCCCGGTAGGCGGCCAGGCCCGCCTCGAAGCGGCGGATGAGTTCCGCATCCGCCTGGCCCCGGCGGCCCAGCAGCTCGTGCACCCGTTCGGGTTCGTTGCGACCCGCCACCCGCAGGCTGTCGATCTCGCGGAACTCGAAGGCGTCCCCCGCCAGGCGGCGTGTTTCCGCGCTCACCAGGATGCGGGTGCCGTAGAACTTGTTGGCCTGCTCCAGGCGGGAGGCCAGATTGACGGTATCGCCGATGACCGTGTAGCCCCGGGCGGTCTCGGAGCCGATGTTGCCCACCAGCACCTCGCCGGTGGCGATGCCCATGCGTACCTCCACCTCAGGCAGGCCGTGGCGCACCCCCAGCACGTTGGGCAGGTCGGCGCGGAAGTCTTCCAGCCGCGCCCACTGGTCCAGGGCCGCCTCGCAGCACAGGGCGGCGTGGCGCTCCGCCTCGGTGAAGGGCTGGCCCCAGAAGGCCATGACGGAATCGCCGATGTACTTGTCGATGATGCCCTGGCGTTCCCGGATCACC
>CAZREY010000229.1:1114-4658 GCA_964599015.1 uncultured Thiobacillus sp. | reverse complement strand
GCTCCCGTGGCCGTGCCCGCCGCCAACAAGGTGGTGCTGGCCGGTGACGCCCTGTTCAAGCTGGGCAAGTCCGGCATCAAGGACCTGTCCCAGGGCGGCAAGGCCAAGCTGGATGAAGTGGTGGCCAAGCTGAAGGGCATGGGCGAGATCGACCAGATCAAGGTGGTGGGCCACGCCGATCCCACCGGCAGCGCCAAGGCCAACCTCAAGCTGTCCGAGGCCCGGGCCAAGTCCATCAAGTCCTACCTGATCGCCAAGGGCGTGAAGCCCGGCGTGATCATTACCAGCGGTCTGGGCGACACCCAGCCCGTGGTGCAGTGCGCCGCCGATCTGCCAAGGAACAGCTGCGGGAGTGCCACGCGCCCAACCGCCGCGTGGAGATCGAGATCCTGGCCAAGGCCAAGTAATCCGGTTCCGATCCACGCAAAGGCCGCCTTCGGGCGGCCTTTGCGTTTGCTTGTTCAACAAGCCGGGTCTTCGGGGTCGGGAAAAGTTTCATCGAAATGGCCCACCCGCTGCCAGGAGTTTTCGTTCAGGGCCACCTCGTAGCGGGCCCAGCGACGGAACTCATCCAGGGTGCATTCCCCCACCTTGCGCCGGCAGGTGCCGGCCATGCCGCGAAAGCGCACGGTCTCCTCGCCGCACTCCGGGTCCAGGCCGAAGTCGACCACCTGGCGCACGCCCCAGGAACGGCCATAGGCCCCATTGCTGTAGTAGGCGTCCTGCCGGATTTCAAAGGGCTTTTGCATGATGGGGCTCAGGTGGTGATGCGGCGGTAGATGTCCGAGACCTTCATGGGCAGTTGCCGCACGTCGTCCAGGATGATGTAGCGGGCGGCGCCGTACATGTGGGGCAGATAGTCCCGGGCTTCCTTGTCGATGGTGATGCAGAAGGGGTGGATGCCGGCCCGGCGGGCCTCCAGCAGGGCCATGCGGGTGTCCTCGATGCCGTAGGGCCCCCGGTAGCCGTCGAAATAGTCGTCGGGCCGGCCGTCGGACAGGGTGATCAACACCTTGGTCTTGGCTTCCACGCCCTTGAGCAGTTCGGAAAGATGACGGATGGCGAAGCCCATGCGGGTGTATTCCTGGGCGCGGATGCCGGAGATGCGGGCCTTCACCTCGGCGGAGTAGGGTTCGTCGAAGGTCTTGACGCGGAACAGCTCGCAGCGCTTGCGGGTGATGCCGGAGAAGCCGTAGATGGCGTAGCGGTCCCCCAGCAGTTCCAGGGCCTCGCACAGCAGGATCAGGGCCTCCCGCTCCGCCTCGTTGATCCAGCCCCGGGTGGAGCCGGACATGTCCACCATGAAGGCCACGGCGATGTTCCGCTCCGCCCGGTGCAGGCGGGTGAACAGGCGGTCGCTCATCTCGCTGCCGTCCCGGGCGTCGGCCAGGGCCTCCACCAGGGCGTCGATGTCCACGTCGTCGCCGTAGGCCTGACGCTTTTCGATACGGTTTTCGTCCCGCATGGCCTCGAAGCTCTTGCGCAGGTGCTTCACCAGACCGGCGTACTTCTCCAGGGTGAGGCGATGGAAATCGTCCTCCACGGGGGTGACTTCCTTCTCCCGCATGACGCACCAGTTCTTGCGGTAATGCTCACGGCCCATGTCCCACTCGTGGTAGAAGGTGGCGCCTTCCTCATGGTAGGTGCCCTGCCAGACCGAGTCCGGGTCCAGGGACTGTTCCCCCAGCAGGCTGGGGTCGTACTCGCCGTCGCCCGCCGGTACCAGGTAGTCGGGAGGGATCTCGCCGAAATCCAGCCAGATGGAGGAAAGCAGGGCCTTGACGTCCTCCGGCGGCGCCACGGGCAGACCGTCCAGGGTGAGTTCCAGGTCCAGGCGGCCTTCCTCGTCCCGGGCCTCGGCCTCGAACTCCGGCTGTTGATGGGATTTGTCCGAGTCTCCGGCTTGCCTGTCCTCGTGGCGCGTGTGTTCCTCCAGCAATTCCGCCAGCTTCACCCGCAGTCGGGCCTTTTCCTTTTCCCGGCGGGCTTCGAAGGCGGCGGCCACGGCCTCGGGCCTGAGCTCGCCCTGGTAACACCAGGGGGTGAAGTCGGGCAGTCGCACCGCGTCTCCCAGCAGGGCCAGGCTGTCCTCCAGAGCGGCCTCGGGCTGGGCCAGGCGTTGGGCAATGGACTCCCACCCGGCCGGCAGTCCTTCGCCTAGCGCGGCCTTGAGCCGTTCCATTTCCCGGTACAGGCCCGGCAGCTCCCGGCTGATGCAGGCAGCCAGGCGCAGGGTTTCCAGGCCGTGGAGTTGCCGCAGTGCCCGTTCCGGATCAGGAAAGCCGGCGCAGGCCAACGCCAGGTCGGCGCGGAAGGTGCCGAAGCGGGTCTGGGCCCAGAGCATGGCCACCATGGCCTTGGCCAGCTTGAAGTTGTCCGCCGTATCGGGAAAACGGGCCAGCACGGCGGGCAGGAATATCTTCTCGGTGTCGGTGTGGGCCTGCCTGCCCGGCTCCAGGGAGAGGCGCCGGCCTGACAGGCCTCGCACGAAGTTGCCCAGCACCCCCGCCACGTCCTCGAACAGCACGCCGGCGGTCATCTCCAGCTGGCGTTCCTCGAAGTGGTCCGCCTCCTCCATCACCGTGAGGGCGTGACGCAGGCCCTGGCGGTCGTAGACGTCGCAGGCGCCCAGCAGCCAGGCCTCCATGAGGCGGCGGTCCATGGTGCCCATGAGGGCGGGGGCCCGGCGGGCGAATTGCCAGGCCACCTCCAGGTTGGAACTGGCCACCCGCTTGGTCCAGTCCAGGATGAAGTCCTGGTCCGGAACGGGCAGGGCCGCGATCTTGGCCGCCGTGGGGCCCACCTTGCGGAAGCTGAAGTCCGCTTCCAGCCAGCCTTCCAGCAGGTGGGTGATTTCCTCGGCGTTCACGTGTGCGGCCCGGCGGATCAGAAGATGGAGGAGGACAGTTCCTGGATGGCGGCCAGCATGTCCGCGTCGTCGGTGACCGCCTGGGCCACGGCGCTGCGGCAGGCGGTCACCGGGTCGATGCCGCCGGCGATGAGCTTGCCCGCATGCACCAGCAGGCGGGTGGAGGCCCCTTCCTCCAGGCCGCTGCCCTTGAGGTTGCGGGTCATCTGGGCGAACCGCACCAGGCGCTCGGCCATGGCCGCGTCCACGCCGGATTCGGTGGCCACGATCCTGCGCTCCAGTTCGGCGGCGGGATAGTCGAATTCCAGGGCCACGAAGCGCTGGCGGGTGGACTGCTTCAGATCCTTCAGCACGCTCTGGTAGCCCGGGTTGTAGGAGATGGCCAGGCAGAAGTCCTCCGGCGCTTCCAGCAGCTGGCCCAGCTTCTCCATGGGCAGGGTGCGGCGGTCGTCCGCCAGGGGATGGATCACCACCATGGTGTCCTTGCGGGCTTCCACCACCTCGTCCAGGTAGCAGATGCCCCCCACCCGCACGGCCCGGGTGAGGGGGCCGTCCACCCAGGTGGTCTCGCCGCCCTTCACCAGGTAGCGGCCCACCAGGTCCGAGGCGGTGAGATCGTCATGGCAGGACACGGTGATCAGGGGGCGTTTCAGGCGCCAGGCCATGTATTCCATG
>CAZREY010000229.1:0-1103 GCA_964599015.1 uncultured Thiobacillus sp. | reverse complement strand
TAGGGCCCTTGAGCAGCACGGGCAGCCTGTTGCGCCAGGCGGCCTCGAAGATGGCGATCTCGTTGCCGACGGGTTCGTAATAGGGTTCTTTCTGGATGAAGTGTTCTTCCGGGGCGAGGCTGTGGGCGTCCACGCGAGACCTTTCCTGCTGAGTCGGTGATGGGGATGAATAGGCGACAAATTTTATCGGCTTTCCTGCCGGCCTCCCAGGCGGATGCGTTCGGAGGCGAGCCTGTAACAGCTGCTTACATCTTCACAACAGGCGGGACACAGCTCGCTTACAGGCCGGGCCTAGAGTGGGAACCGTCCGCCGCCGGATAGCGCGCGGCGGCCACCAACCCAAACTAGGAGTGACATGATGAACATCGCCAAGACCGTAAAAACCCTGTGTATCGTGGGTGTGACTTCCCTGGGCCTGCAGGCCGGCGCCAGCCAGGCGGGCTTCGACGGCTACCGCGGCTACCAGAATCCCTACATGCCTGCCCCCCAGCCGCATCACAACGTTAGCTTCAAGCAGCAGCTGGACGAGTTCGACCTGCGCATGGACCGTCAACTGCAACGCATCCTGAACGGCATGGAGCAAGGCAAGATCACCCTGCGCGAAGCGACTGCCCTGCTGCGGGAGCACCAGGAGATCAATGCCCTGGAACGCCAGTACATGCGTGATGGCCGCCTGGGGCCCCGGGAACTGGCGGACCTGGATCGCCGTCTGGATGTGGCCAGCAGGCACATCCAGTGGGAGAAGCAGGATCGCGAACGCACCGGGTTCAATGACCGCTTCGGCTATGGCCATCGTTGAACTGTCTCGACGCTGAAATGAAGAAGGCCGCCCTCGGCGGCCTTCTTCATCACGTGGAGCAAGGGAGGGGCCTGATCAGCCGCAGTCCTTGGTGCCGCAGCTCAGGTCGCCGGGGCGGCCGGGATCGGCGTATTTCTCATCCTCCAGTCGCTCCCGGTTGGCCTCGTATTCGGCGCGGATGGCTTCCGCCCGGGACTTCAGGCGCGCCATGCGTTCCTCGTAGGCCCCTTCCCGCTCTTCCAGGAAACGCTCGCCGAACAACGCGTGCTTGAGAAAGTTGTAGCCGAATTCCATGAGGGCCTCG
>CAZREY010000228.1:0-4681 GCA_964599015.1 uncultured Thiobacillus sp. | reverse complement strand
CCCTCTCCCCCGGCCCCTCACCCGCTTGCGGGCGAGGGGAGCAACACCAGCGCCAGCCTTATGCAGGTCAGCACTTCCAGCAAGGCTGTCCAGTCCCCCTCCCCCGCAAGCGGGGGAGGGGTTAGGGGAGAGGGCCAGCGTGGGAGCGAAGCGACCTCAGCGTCCGCAAGCGGGGGAGGGGTTAGGGGAGAGGGCCAGTCACTAACAGTCCACCCCATCCACTTCCAGTCCAAGGACGCCCGCCGCGCCGCCATCCTGGCCGCCCGCGCTCACACCGTCGTGCGCCTGCCCGCCTACGAACAGGTGGAAAAGAACAACGTGCTCTACGCCCATGCCTCCCGGGTCTTCCATCTGGAATCCAACCCCGGCAACGCCCGGGCCATGGTCCAGGCCCACGGCGAAGGCGCCGGCCTGCGGGACGTATGGCTCAACCCGCCCCCCCTCCCCCTCACCACGGCGGAGATGGACTACGTCTACGGCCTGCCCTACGCCCGGGCCCCCCACCCGGCCTATGGGGAAGCCAAAATTCCCGCCTGGGAGATGATCCGCTTCTCGGTGAACATCATGCGGGGCTGCTTCGGCGGCTGCACCTTCTGCTCCATCACCGAGCATGAAGGCCGCATCATCCAGAGCCGCTCGGAGGCATCCATCCTCCACGAGATCGAGGCCATCCGGGACAAGACCCCGGGCTTCACCGGCGTCATCTCCGACCTGGGCGGCCCCACCGCCAACATGTACCGCCTGGCCTGCAAGGACGAGAAGATCGAAGCGTCGTGCCGCCGCCTGTCCTGCGTGTTCCCGGACATCTGCCCCAACATGAACACGGACCACGGCCCCCTCATCCAGCTCTACCGCAAGGCCCGGGCCCTGCCGGGCATCAAGAAGATCCTCATCGGCTCCGGCGTGCGCTACGACCTGGCCGTGCAGTCGCCGGAATACGTGAAGGAGCTGGTCACCCACCACGTGGGCGGCTACCTCAAGATCGCCCCGGAGCACACGGAAGAAGGCCCCCTCAACCACATGATGAAGCCGGGCATCGGCACCTACGAGCGCTTCAAGCTGCTGTTCGAGAAGTACTCCAAGGAGGCGGGCAAGGAGCAATACCTCATCCCCTACTTCATCGCCGCCCACCCGGGCACCACGGACGAGGACATGCTCAACCTGGCCCTCTGGCTGAAGGCCAACAACTTCCGCCTGGACCAGGTGCAGACCTTCCTGCCCACCCCCATGGCCATCGCCACCGCCATGTACCACACGGGCAAGAACCCCCTGAAGAAGGTGCTGGCCGGCGGCCAGGACGTCCCGGTCGTCACCCAAGGCCGCATCCGCCGCCTGCACAAGGCCTTCCTGCGCTACCACGACCCGGAGAACTGGCCCCTGCTGCGGGACGCCCTCAAGGAGATGGGCCGTGAAGACCTCATCGGCAACAGCAAGAAGCACCTGGTGCCCAGCTACCAGCCCGCCGGCACCGGCCGCCGCTATGAAGGCATGCGCAAGGAAGATGGCGAGGGCAAGCGCGAAGGCAGGACAGAGGGCAGGGCGCCGGTCAAACCCAAGGGCAGCCAGCCCCAGGGGCGTGGCGAACGGAGCGAACGCCCGGCCCGTGCCGCCAAGGACACCGGTCGCAGTGCTCGAAACGCGCCACGCCGCGAAGAAGCCCCCGAGGTCCCCATCAAGCCGCCCAGACGCGGCGCCGGCCGCGGCCAGCCCGTGGCCCGCCCGGAACAGCCAGCTCCCACCGGCCACCGCGGCCGGGGCCAGAAACCTAAGCGGTAACTCTCACCCCTCCCCCGCAAGCGGGAGAGGGGCCGGGGGAGAGGGTCATAGCTTCAGCAAGCCGCACCGCCACCCATGCCCTTCCACCTCCTCCACGCCGACGGCCACCTCCTGGTCCTCAACAAGCCCAGCGGCCTCCTGGCCGTCCCCGGCCGGGGCCCGGACAAGCAGGACTGCCTGAGCACCCGGGTCCAGGCCGAATACCCCGATGCCCTCATCGTCCACCGCCTGGACATGGACACCTCCGGCCTCCTCATCATGGCCCGGGGCCCGGAGATGCAACGCCAGCTCAGCATGGCCTTCGCCGCCCGCCAGGTGAAGAAGCGCTACATCGCCGTGGTGGCCGGCCACCTGCCGCCCCCCGACACCCCCGACGGCTGGGGCCTCATCGACCTGCCCCTCATCGTCGACTGGCCCAACCGCCCCAGGAGCATCGTCGACCATGAACTAGGCAAACCCAGCCAGACCCGCTGGCGGGTCCTGCAAGCATTACCCTCGCCCCCAGGCCCTTCCCCGCATGCGGGGGAGAGGGCGGGGGGCATGAATTCACCCCCTCTCCCCCCGGGAGAGGGCGGGGGTGAGGGAAGCGACCTGCAAGGCCGCAAGCAGTCGGCGAATGACATCCCAGTCCCCACCACCCGTCTCGAACTGGACCCCCTCACCGGCCGCTCCCACCAGCTCCGCGTCCACCTCCAGGCCCTGGGCCACCCCATCCTGGGAGACCCCCTCTACGCCCCGCCCGCCGTCCTCACCGCCGCCGGCCGCCTGCTGCTCCACGCCAGCCGCCTGGCCTTCGCCCACCCCGTCACCGGCGCGGACCTCCATTTCGAAAGCCCCCCACCGTTCTGAAGTTCGGCCGCGGCAGGGCAGATGCCCCGGCCCTGCCTTGATGTAGGATGCCGGCAGGCCGCCTATAACTAGGGGGCACGCAAGAAGTCCGCTTTTCCCATCCAGCAGGTTCACGCAGTCTCAGGGAGGACGTATGAAGACCTGGTTGATCACCCTCACGCTTCTGGGCTCGGTCAATATCGCCATGGCGGACGAAATGCCGTCGGAACAGCCAGCCAAAGCCGAGGCCGCCCCGGCCCCGGAAGCTGCCCCGGCCGCCAAACCCATGCGCCACAAGGCAAGGCACCTGCCCCGGGGCGACCTGCGTCACTGCCTGGACCTGAAGGACAACGACGCCATCATCCGTTGCGCCGAGACCGGGCGGAAAAAGTAATCCAGCAATTGCATTACCGCGGGAGAAGCAGACACCGGTTTGTGTCGGCCTGCCTGTGACAGACGGCAAGTCAAAATAAAACGCTCGCGGTCAGCTGCCCAACGGATATCGGTGGTGATCCGGGCCAGACAATCCGGACGAAGCCGGAGGTATACGACAATGACTATCAGGGGGTATCGAAATTGGTACAATCGGACGGCAACGGACCGATATTGGAAGTGCGCTTCTATCGTTCCGCCGCCGGTGCCGAGCCGGTGAGGGATTGGCTGAAGTCCCTGCCAGCGCTTGAGCGTAAGGCCATCGGCGAGGACATAAAGGCGGTGCAGTTCCGCTGGCCCCTGGGCATGCCTCTGGTGCGCAAGCTGTCGGGCAAGATCTGGGAAGTGCGCACCCAGTTACCCACCCGCATCGCGCGGGTGCTGTTCACGGTGAAGGATGGGCGCATGGTGTTGCTGCACGGTTTCATCAAGAAAACCCAGGCGGCTCCGGCGGCGGACCTCCGCCTGGCCGAGGACCGGATCGATTTTTAGGAGCATGGCGATGCCCGTGGGTAGCGATTTCGACGATTTCCTCAAGGAGGAAGGACTCCATGAAGCCTGCACGGCCGCCGCCATCAAGAAGGTGCTGGCCTGGGAGATCGAGGAGGCGATGAAGGCGCAGCACCTGACCAAGACGGAAATGGCCCGGCGCATGCATACCAGCCGCGCCGCCCTGAACCGCCTGCTGGACGAGAGCGACACCAGTCTGACCCTGACCACCCTGGCCAGCGCAGCGGCGGCCCTGGGCAAACAGGTGAAGATTGAGCTGGTGGTGCCCTGAGCCGGCGACCTCGATACGGTGAGGGATGGGAGTGGAAAGAATGAGCAAGGTCGAAATCGTCATCACCACACCGGCCCAGGCGCTGAAGGGTTTCGCCAGCGTCTGGCAACAGGTTGAAGCTGGTGCAACAGACATCACCCCCAGTATCGGCTTCGGCTCTCCCTCCGAGCTGTTCACGGCCATCACGGACAAGCGCCTGGAACTGCTGCGCCATGTGGCCCCCAACGAGGGCCTCAACATTCACCAGCTGGCCCAGGCCTTGGGGCGGGATTACAAGAACGTCCACACCGACGTGAAGGCGCTGGAGGAACTCGGGCTGCTGCAACGCGAGGACGGCAAGCTCGTAGCGCCGTTCGACGAGATCGACATCAAGGTGGAACTGAGGCAGGCGGCTTGAGGGATTCACAAACCAAACAATGAGCCTAGAAGCCGAAGCCAGGGAGAACATCGACAAGCTGCTGCTAGCAGCGGGTTGGCATGTCTGTAACGCTTCTGCTGCCAACATCCACGCTGCGCGCGGCGTCGCTATTCGTGAATTCCCGCTGCCCGGCTACGGCTTCGCTGATTACCTACTTTACATAGACGGGAAGGCAGCTGGAGTCATCGAGGCTAAGAAGGAGGGCGTCACCCTTACGGGCGTCGAGACCCAATCCGACAAATACACCAAAGGTCTGCCGACGGGGTTGCCACGTTGGGGCAACCCGCTGCCGTTCTCCTACCAATCCACCGGCATAGAGACCCGCTTCACCAATGGCCTCGATCCGCAGCCGCGTTCCCGTCCCGTATTCGCCTTCCACAAACCTGAACTTCTTGCCGAATGGCTGGCTTACCTCCCCTCCCCCGCAAGCGGGGGAGGGGCCGGGG
>CAZREY010000227.1:0-4709 GCA_964599015.1 uncultured Thiobacillus sp. | reverse complement strand
AAAAGGGCATCGACCTGCGGGATGCCTGGAAGCAGGAACCCCTGGCCAGCTTCTGCCTGGCCCCCCACGCCCCCTACTCCACCGGCGACAAAACCCTGGAAAAGGTGGCCACCTACGCCGCCCAGCTGGATCTGCCCATTCACATGCACGTGCATGAAACCCAGGATGAGATCGCCCAGGGCCTGGCCAGCCACCAGCTGCGGCCCCTGGCACGTTTGCGGAACCTGGGACTGCTGGGCCCCGGCTTCATCGCCATCCATGCGGTGCACCTGGAAGAGGGAGAGATCGACCTGCTGGCGGACCATGGCTGCCACGTGGCCCATTGCCCCTCCTCCAACCTGAAGCTGGCCAGCGGCCTGGCCCCGGTTGCTCAATTGGTGGGCAAGGGCATCAACGTGGGTGTCGGCACGGACAGCGCCGCCAGCAACAACCGTCTGGATTTATGGGAGGAGATGCGCCTCACCGCCCTGCTGGCCAAGGGGGTGTCCGGGGACCCGGCCGCCGTGCCCGCCCATCGGGCCCTGGAGATGGCCACCCTGGCCGGGGCCCGGGCCCTGGGCCTGGATGGGGCCATCGGCTCCCTGGTGCCCGGCAAGCAGGCGGACTTGCTGGCCGTGGAGATGGCCGGTCCGGAAACCCAGCCCTGCTACGACCCCATCTCCCAGCTTGTCTACAGCGCAGATCGCCGGGCGGTGCGCCATGTCTGGGTGGCGGGCAGGGCCGTGGTGGAGGATGGGATCTGCCAGACCCTGGACGAGGCGGAGGTACTGCATCGGGCCCGGGCCTGGCGGGAAAGGATCGGCCACCGGGCCTGACGAGCGCTCAGGTTTTCCGGGTCGTGAAGTAGATCCAGGTCAGGCCCGCCACACCGGAGAGCAGGGAGGCCGCCAGGATGCCGGTCTTGGCCATGAGCAGGAATTCCGGCTGATGGAGGAAACCCAGTTCGGCGATGAAGATGGACATGGTGAAGCCGATGCCCCCCAGCAGCCCCACACCGGCGATCTGGCTGAAGCGTGTACCCGCGGGCAACTGGGCGATGCCGGCCTTCACGGCCAGCCAGCTGGCTCCCGTAATGCCGATGAACTTGCCCAGCACCAGGCCCGCCAGCACCCCCAGGGTCACGGGATGGCCCAGGACTTGTCCCAACTGACCGAACTCGATGGGAATGCCGGCATTGATGAGGGCGAACACGGGGATCACCAGGAAGGCCACGGGCAGGTGCCAGATGTGCTCCGCCCGCTGCAAGGGGGTTTCCACCTGGTGCACGCCGTTTTCCAGGGTTTGGACCACGGCGCGCAGCCGGTCGTTGGTCATGATGCTCTGGCCGGGCACGTGGCTGGCCTCGAAGCGGTCCACCAGCTCCCGCACGTGGCGGCTGAAACGCACCGGATCGTACTTGGGCCGGGCCGGCACGGCGAAGGCACCCAGGATGCCCGCCAGGGTTGCGTGGAGGCCGGACTCCAGCAGGGCCAGCCAGAGCAGCACGGCCACCAGGAAATAGGGCATCAGGCGGTGGATGCCGCCCAGATTCAATGTGGCGAGGACAAAGACCAGGCCGCCAGCGGTGGCCAGGGCGGGCATGGAGAGGGATTCCGTGTAGAACAGGGCGATCACCAGCACCGCCCCCAGGTCGTCCACGATGGCCAGGGCCACCAGGAAGGTGATGAGCCCCTTGGGCACCCGGCCGGCCATCAGCGCCAGGGCACCGATGGCGAAGGCGATGTCCGTGGCCATGGGGATGCCCCAGCCCCGGGCTGCCTCCCCGCTTGGATTGATGGCGTAGAAGATCAGGGCAGGCACCACCATGCCGCCCACGGCCGCTGCGATGGGCAGGGCTGACTGGCGGGGTTCCGCCAGTTCCCCGACCAGCAGCTCCCGTTTCAGTTCCAGGCCCACGACGAAGAAGAACAGGGCCATGAGGCCGTCATTCACCCAATGGTGCAGGGTCTTGGACAGGACCCATGACCCCACGCTGATGGCGATCTGGGCATGGGCCACATCGTGGTAGAAATGGGCCAGGGCGCTGTTGGCCAGGATCAGGGCCACCAGGGCGGAGACCATGAGCAGCAGGCCGGAGGTGGTCTGCCGATGCACGAACTCCTCGAAGGGGGTCAGCACCCGTTTGAAGGTCCTTTCCCAGGGGGCCACATAGATACCATCCTGATCCTGGGCGGCGCTTTCGGGGCCGCGACTGGGTTCACTCATCGGTCTGCTTTCCTGTTCCAATTATTTTTCCAGCCATGCCGGGGCGGTGCGGAATTTGTTTCACGCGGACCCTCCGCGCGGCTGGCCTTCCTGCCGGAGCTCCCCGGACCAGTTTCCAACACCCGCCATTCTCCGGGCGCCAGGCCTTCCACGCACCATTCGCCGATGCGCCAGCGCACCAGGCGCAGGGTGGGCAGGCCCGCCTTGGCGGTCATGCGCCGCACCTGACGGTTCTTGCCTTCCACCAGAACAATTTCCAGCCAACTGGTGGGAATGCTTTGACGGAACCGGATCGGCGGATTCCGGGGCCAGAGTACCGGCGGTTCCGGTATCCGGCGCACCTGGGCGGGCAGGGTCACGAAATCTCCAAGATCGATGCCGCGGCGGATTAGTTCCAGGGCTGCCTCGCCGGCTTCCCCCTCGACCTGGGCCCAATAGGTCTTGGGCTGCTTGTGCCGGGGGTGGGCCAGACGGTGCTGGAGGGCGCCGTCGTCGGTTAAAATCAACAGACCTTCGCTGTCCGCATCCAGCCGTCCGGCCGCGTACACACCGGGCAAGGGAATGTACTCCTTCAGTCCCGGGTGTCCCGCCTCCGGGGTGAACTGGCTCAGCACCCCATAGGGCTTGTTGAACAGAATGATGCGGGCCATCGGTTTCTTTACTTATTTGTCAGGAGTCATTGTGTCCAGCCCCATCCAGGTGCCCGCCCAGGGCGAGAAGATCACCGTCAACGCCGATAATTCCCTGAATGTGCCGGACCGGCCCATTATCCCCTTCATCGAGGGGGACGGCACCGGCGTGGACATCACCCCGGTGATGCGGGAGGTGCTGGACGCGGCCGTGGCCAAGGCCTACGGCGGCCAGCGCAGGATCGAGTGGATGGAAGTCTATGCGGGCGAAAAGGCCACCAAGGTCTACGACGCGGACACCTGGCTGCCGGACGAGACCGTGCAGGCCGCCAAGGATTACGTGGTGTCCATCAAGGGGCCCCTCACCACCCCCACCTCCGGCGGCATCCGCTCCCTCAACGTGGCCCTGCGCCAGATGCTGGATCTGTACGTCTGCCTGCGTCCCGTGCGCTACTTCCAGGGCGTGCCCTCCCCCGTCAAGGAGCCAGAGAAGGTGGACATGGTGATCTTCCGGGAGAACACCGAGGACATCTACGCCGGCGTGGAATGGGAGGCCGGTTCCGCAGAGGTGAAGAAGGTCATCGAATTCCTGCAGAAGGAGATGGGCGTCAGGAAGATCCGCTTTCCCGACACCTCCGCCATCGGCATCAAGCCCGTGTCCGTGGAAGGCTCCGAGCGCCTGATCCGCAAGGCCATCCAGTACGCCATCGACAACAACCGCAAGTCCGTGACCCTGGTGCACAAGGGCAACATCATGAAGTTCACCGAAGGGGGCTTCAAGAAGTGGGGTTATGAACTGGCCATGCGGGAGTTCGGCGGCGAACTGATCGACGGCGGCCCCTGGGTGAAGCTGCCCAATGGCATTGTGGTGAAAGACGTGATCGCCGACGCCTTCCTGCAGCAGATCCTGCTGCGGCCCGCCGAGTACGACGTCATCGCCACCCTGAACCTGAACGGCGACTATGTCTCCGACGCCCTGGCGGCCGAGGTGGGGGGCATCGGCATCGCCCCCGGCGCCAATCTGTCGGATACCGTGGCCATGTTCGAGGCCACCCACGGCACCGCCCCCAAGTACGCAGGCAAGGACTACGTCAACCCGGGCTCCATCATCCTCTCCGGCGAGATGATGCTGCGGCACATGGGCTGGGTGGAGGCGGCGGACCGGATCATCAAGGGCATGGATGGCGCCATCCGCGCCAAGAGCGTCACCTATGACTTTGCCCGTCTCATGGACAATGCCAAGGAAATCCCCTGCTCGGCCTTCGGCCGGGAGATCATCCGCTGGATGGATTGATATCCGCCTTTTCCGGGGGTGATTCGTTCACCCCCAGGCGGTGAAGGAGATCCAGCAGTTCCACTGCGATGGGGCCCAATTCTTCCTTCTGCCGTTCCAGCCCCGACAGCAATTGGGATATTTCCTGGGAAAATTCGCGGGCAACCACTCCTGACGAAACCGACTCGCCGGGCCGTGCTCTGTGAGGGTTGTTCATTTTTTGGCCGCTCCAGCACCAACGCCTTGTTTGACGTATAGCACAGGGGCCAAAGTATGAAAGCCTGATAACAGGCGGAGTTGAGGCTGATTGAAGTGGCAGGCGGGGTTGCCGCCTGCCGGGTGCCACAATGACCTAAGCCAGAATGACTGTTGGCACCGCTTACATCGGTTGGATGTTGGCGGCCTGCTTGCCTTTGGGGCCGTCCACCACGTCGAACGTCACGCGCTGGTTTTCTTTCAGGGTTTTGAAGCCCTTACCCTGGATGGCGGAAAAATGGGCGAAGACATCATCGCCACCGCCATCGGGTGTGATGAAACCAAAGCCTTTCGAATCGTTAAACCATTTAACAGTGCCAGTGGCCATTGAAACCGCTCCTAAACAA
>CAZREY010000226.1:0-4723 GCA_964599015.1 uncultured Thiobacillus sp. | reverse complement strand
GCACCAGCATGTCGGCGATCTCCAGGGCCTGCTCGCCGGTGTCCGGCTGGGAGATGAGCAGTTCCGCCACGTTCACGCCCAGCTTCTGGGCATACTGGGGGTCCAGGGCGTGCTCGGCGTCGATGAAGGCCGCGGTGCCGCCGATCTTCTGCATCTCGGCGATGACCTGCAGCGTGAGCGTGGTCTTGCCGGAGGACTCCGGACCGTAGATCTCCACCACCCGGCCCCGGGGCAGGCCGCCCACCCCCAGGGCCACGTCCAGGCCCAGGGAGCCGGTGGACACCACCTGGATATCCTCGGCCACGCTGCCGTCGCTCATTTTCATGATGGAGCCCTTGCCGAACTGCTTCTCGATCTGGGCCAGGGCCGCCGCGAGGGCTTTGGCCGTGTTGTCGTCCATGTCTGTTCCTCCTAGAAAACGTTTGGATTATGGCACGTGCTCAGGCCACGAAATCCCGCATATGTCCAATGGCATAAGCAACCGACTGGGCCCGGATGGCCCGGCGGTCGCCCCCGAATTTCACCCGCTCCGCCACGGTTTCCCGCCCTTCCACGGCCCAGGCGAAGCACACCGTGCCCACGGGCTTGTCCGGCGTGCCACCGCTTGGGCCGGCGATACCGGTGATGGCGAAGGCGGCCTGGGTCCGGCTGTGGCGTAGCGCCCCCTCGGCCATGGCCCGGGCGAGCTCCAGGCTAACCGCCCCGTGGCTCACCAGATGAGCCTCCGGCACGCCCAGCATTTCCACCTTGGCGGCATTGCTGTAGGTGACAAAGCCCCGCTCGAACCAGGCGGAACTGCCGGCGATGGCCGTGCAGGCCTGGGCCGCCCAGCCGCCGGTGCAGGACTCGGCGCAGGCCAGCATCCAGCCCCTGGCCAGCAGGGCCTGGCCCAGCTCGGCGGCCAGGGTTTCCAACCTGTCTTGGCTCACATCCATGCCTTCACCCCCAGGAGACAGACGATGCTGTAGACCGCTGCCAGCACGTCGTCCAGCATCACCCCCAGCCCCCCCTTCACCCGGGCATCCAGCCAGCCGATGGGGAAGGGCTTCCAGATGTCGAACAGCCGGAACAGGACGAAAGCCAGCACATAGCCGAACCAGGAGGCCGGCGCGACGGGCAGCACCAGCAGGAAGGCCGCCACCTCGTCCCAGACGATGCCGCCGTGGTCGTGGACCCCCAGGGCCCGGCCGGTCACCCCGCAGGCCCAGACCCCCACCACCAAGGCCAGGACGGCCCACACCCAATACAAGGGCGATTCCAGCAACAACCAGAACAGCGGGAAAGCCACCAGGGTCCCCATGGTGCCCGGCGCCTTGGGAGACAGGCCGGCGCCGAAACCCAGGGCCAGGAAATGGGCCGGGTGGGCCAACAGGAACTGTCTATCGAGCGGGCGGTCACGCGAAGTGGTCATAGCCGCCTGCCTCAAAAGACATGGCCTGTCCGTCCGGCCCCATGACGCGCAACCCCGGTGCCTGGGAGATGCGCCCCACCCAGGTCACCCGCACCCCCGCCGCCTCTCCCGCCGCCAGCACGTCCCGGGACCGTTCCGCCGGCGCCGTGAAGCACAGCTCGTAATCGTCCCCGCCCGCCAGCAGGCATTGCAGGGCCAGGGCCTCGTTCAGGCGGGCGGACACGGCAGGGTGGGCGGGCAGTTGCTCGAACATGACCTCGGCCCCCACCACCGCACGTTCCAGAATGTGGCCCAGATCCGCCAGGAAGCCGTCGGAGATGTCGATGGCCGCGCTGGCCACCCCCAGCAGGCCCCGGCCCAGGGCCACCCGGGGTTCCGGCGCCTGCAGCCTGAGCAGGCAGGCACTGGCCTCATCCTCCGGCAGCCTGGTCCCACCCAGCACATGGCCCAGGCCCAGGGCCGCGCCGCCCAGGTAGCCGGACACCCAAATGTCGTCCCCCGGCCGGGCGCCATCCCGGCGCAAGGCCCGGCCGGCGGCCACCTCGCCCAGGATGGTGACGCACAGGTTCAGGGGCCCGCGGGTGGTGTCGCCGCCCACCAGATCCACCGCGAAGCGGTCGGCCAGGTCCAGGAAGCCCTGGCTGAAGGACGACAGCCAGGTCTCGTCCGCCTCGGGCAGGGCCAGGGCCAGGGTGGCCCAGCGGGGCGTGGCCCCCATGGCCGCCAGGTCGGACAGGTTCACCGCCAGGGCCTTGTGGCCCAGCAGATAGGCATCCGCATCCGGCAGGAAATGGCGGCCGGCCACCAGCATGTCGGTGGAAACGGCCAGCTCCATGCCCGGAGCAAGCCGCAGCAGGGCGGCATCATCCCCCACGCCCAGCACCGCCCCCGGGGAGGAGCGGGTGAAAAACCGTCGAATGAGCTCGAATTCGGAAGGCATGGGCCCCGGCGGCTCAGCCCCGCCCCGCCGCCTCGACTTCCACCTGGCGGGTCACCTTGGCCAGCTTGTCCAGCACGCCGTTGACGAACTTGTGGCCGTCCGTGCCGCCGTATTTCTTGGCCAGGTTCACGGCCTCGTTGATGGCCACCTTGTAGGGTACGTTGAGGGTGTGGCTGAGCTCATAGGCGCCGATCAGCAGGATCGCGTGTTCGATGGGGGAGAGTTCCGCCACGGCCCGGTCCAGATGGGGGGCCAGGGCCTCGTCCAGGGCCGGGGACGCCTTGAGCACGCCTTCCAGCAACTCCCGGAAAAAACCCATGTTGGCCTCGTCGCTAAGACGCACGCCGTCCCCCTCCTCTTCCTCCATGTGCACCAGGAGGGCGGCCAGGTCGCTGCGGGCCACCTGCCATTCATACAGGGCGCGCAGCACCAGCTCGCGGGAAATCTGGCGGCTGCCGCGCCCGGGCTTTGACGGCTTCACGGACATGAATGGGCTCTCAGATGGCCTTCAGCAGGTTGGCCATCTCGATCACGCATTGAGCGGCTTCCTTGCCCTTCTCGGACATGCGCTCGGTGGCCTGGTGATCGGTATTCGTGGTGAGCACGCCGTTGGCGATGGGAATGCCGGTATCCAGGTTGACGCGGGTGATGCCGCTGGCCATCTCGTTGGACACCACCTCGAAGTGATAGGTATCACCGCGGATCACCGCGCCCAGGGCCACCAGGGCGTCGTACTTGCCGGACTCCGCCATCTTCTTCAGCACCAGGGGAATCTCCAGGGCGCCGGCCACGGTGGCGATACGGATATCGGAGGCGGCCACCCCATGTTTCAGCAGGGCCATGGTGCAGGCCGAAAGCAGGCCCTCGCACACGTCGATGTTGAAGCGGCTCATGACGATGCCCACCCGCAGGCCCGTGCCGTCCAGGTTGGGTTCGAATTCGAATATCTTGTCGTAGCGGGCCATGGTGCTTTCCTTCTCAGTTGCCTTGTTCCAGGTATCCGGTGACTTCCAGACCGAAGCCGGTCATGGAAGGCATGCGGCGCGGGTGCGCCATGAGCTTCATGCGGCCCACCCCCAGGTCCCGCAGGATCTGGGCGCCGATGCCGTAGTTGCGCAGGTCGAACTTGGCGGTTGCCGGGGGTTGGGGGGAAAAACGTTGCAGCAGGTCGGCCCCGGTCTCGGGGCGGTGCAGCAGCACCATCACGCCCCGCTCCGCGGCGGCCAGGGTGCGCATGGCGGCGTCCATGGTCCAGGAGTGGCCCGTGCCGGCGTCCAGGAAGTCCAGCACGGACACGGGCTCGTGCACCCGCACCAGGGTCTCGGCCCCGGCCGTGATCTCGCCCTTCACCAGGGCCAGGTGGGTCTCGTTGGCGGTGTCGTCGTGGTAGGCCACCAGGCCGAAAGGGCCGTAGGCGGTCCGCACGGTCTTTTCCGCCACCCGTTTCACCAGGGTCTCGTTCTCGCTGCGGTACTGGATCAGGTCGGCGATGGCGCCGATCTTCAGGCCGTGCTCCCGGCCGAACTCGATGAGGTCCGGCAGGCGGGCCATGGTGCCGTCTTCCTTCAGGATTTCGCAGATCACCGCGGCGGGCACCAGGCCGGCCATGGCCGCCAGGTCGCAGCCCGCCTCGGTGTGGCCGGCCCGCTTCAGCACGCCGCCGGGCTGGGCCCGCAGGGGGAAGATGTGGCCGGGCTGGATGATGTCCGAAGGCTGGGCGTCCCGCTTCACGGCGGCCAGGATGGTCACTGCCCGGTCGGCGGCGGAGATGCCCGTGGTCACCCCCTCGGCGGCCTCGATGGAGACGGTGAAGGCGGTGCCGTGGGGGGTCTGGTTGTCGCTCACCATCTGCTTCAGGCCCAGCTGGCGGCAGCGCTCGTCGGTGAGGGTCAGGCAGATGAGGCCCCGGCCGTACTTGGCCATGAAGTTGATGGCCTCGGGGGTGGCGAACTCGGCGGCCATGACCAGGTCGCCTTCGTTCTCCCTGTCCTCCTCGTCCACGAGGATGACCATGCGGCCGGCCTTCAGCTCGGCGACGATTTCGGTGATGGGGGCGAGGGACATCGCTGGTTCAGTCCTTGTCGGAATGGTTGATGTAGGTCAGCAGGCGCTCGGCGTAGCGGGCCAGCATGTCCGCCTCCAGGTTCACCCGGTCACCGGCCTTGAGGGCATGCAGCATGGTGTTCTCCAGGGTGTGGGGAATCAGGTTGATGGTGAAGTCGGCGCCATCCTTGCCGCCGACCACACGGTTCACGGTAAGGGAGACGCCGTTCACCGCCACGGACCCCTTGGGCGCCAGGTAGCGGGCCAGCCTGGCCGGGGCGCGGATTTCCAGCAGCCAGCTGTCACCGACCTGCTCGAAGCGCAACACC
>CAZREY010000225.1:0-4823 GCA_964599015.1 uncultured Thiobacillus sp. | reverse complement strand
GGCATCGGCAGCCAGGACTTCGAGCCCATTGTGGTCTCCGACTCGCTGGCCGCCGACCCCGGCGACCGCTTCGACGTGATCCTCACCAATCCGCCCTTCGGCAAGAAGAGCAGCACCACCATCGTGGGCGAAGAGGGCACGGTCAGCAAAGAGCGCGACATTGTCGAGCGCGGCGACTTCTGGACCACCACCTCGAACAAACAGCTCAACTTCGTCCAGCACGTCAAAACCCTGCTCAAGCAGAACGGCCGCGCCGCGCTGGTGTTGCCCGACAACGTGCTCTTCGAAGGCGGCGCCGGCGAAACCATCCGCCGAAAACTGCTGCACGAGTGCGACGTCCACACCCTGCTGCGCTTGCCCACCGGCCTGTTCTACGCCCAGGGCGTGAAGGCGAACGTGCTGTTCTTCGACAAGAAACCCGCCTCTGAGACCCCGTGGACCAGGAAGCTCTGGATCTACGACCTGCGCACCAACATGCACTTCACGCTCAAGACCAACCCCTTGCAGCGCGAAGACTTGGATGAATTCGCGCAGTGCTACAACCCGGAGAACCGCTTCCAGCGCCAGGCCACATGGTTTGATGAAAAGCACCCTCTCCCCGGCCCTCCCCCGCTTGCGGGGGAGGGGGATAAAAGCGGGGAGGTTGGGGAGAAGGGGCGCTGGCGGGCTTATGACTATGAAGAGCTGATCAGCCGCGACAAGGCCAGCCTGGATATCTTCTGGCTCAAGGATGAATCACTGTCCGATTCCGATAACTTGCCCGCGCCGGAGGTAATTGCAGCGGAGATTGTTCAGGACTTGGAGGCGGCGCTGGAGCAGTTCAGGGAAATCCTGGCGGATATGGGGCCGGAAGTGGCTGAGGCTTCCAATCCGTGACTGAGCTTGTCATCGGTATCGATGTCCAGGATACAAGGGGCTGCGCTATCGCGGTCCTGGATACCCATACCTCGCACATTATCGAAACGGGCTGGATTGCAGGTAATGAGCTTGCTGAGAAAGTCCAACAGTTAGCCTTGCGCCATCAGGGCGCGGTCTTTGCCATCGATGCGCCACGCATGCCACTGCCAGCCCCAAGAACATGGTACTGGCGTAACAATCGTGGCTGGCATCGTGGGGCAGGGAAAGAAAAGGGTAAGGGGCGTCACTGCGAAGTGGTGATCAAGGCCTGCAACTTGGCGAATCCACAGTGGACTCCCCTCGCCCAAGATGCCCCGATCTGGATGCAGCACGGCTTCAAGATTTTCGAGAGTTTGCAGGGACGAGCCCGAGCTCTGGAGGTGTTCCCCTCAGCCAGTTATCGAATGCTTAACGAAAGCAGTGGTGTGGAGGTCTCCATTCCCCTGAAGGGCTTTTTGCCAGGCCCAAAGGACATGCTTGATGCGGTTGTGGCGGCCGTGACAGGTATGGAATTTCTGGCTGGCCGTGGCCAGGAAGTTGGGGGAGGGGATGGCCTTGGAACCATCGTGCTGCCAAGACGAATTGCCAGCGATATCACTGAGGTACTCCGTTGGCCATCCAGCGAACAGGTGCATTGATATGACGCTGACCTATATCTTGGTGGATTTCGAGAACGTCCAGCCAACCGACATGGGTTTGCTCAATAGCGGGCAACATCAGCTGATGATTTTTCGTGGACCGCATCAGAACAAGCTGGATTTCGATATCGCTGAGGCCATACAACCCCTGGGGGAACGGGTGAAATACATCCAAAGCCACAAGCAGGGAAAGAATGCCCTCGATTTCCATATCGCCTTTCACATGGGGCGCCTGATTGAGGAGATTGAGTCGAAGCGTACAGTTGAACAAAGTAAGCCCCGATTTGTGGTGATTTCCAAAGACGGCGGCTTTGATGCCTTGTTGAGTCATGTCCGTACCCTCGGCTATGGCGCAACCAAGGCAGCGAACATCCGACAGGCGCTTAAGCTGTCAGCCGGGGCAACACCGGCAGAAAAACCTTCTAAGTCAGAAGCAGCTGCCCACTCCAAAGGTCAGGTGGCTGCACCTAAGAAGACTGCACCAGTGAAGTCCATCACGCCTGCCAAGAAGGCTCAGGCTGCAACGCCCGTAGTAGGTAAGGTTGGTGATAAACCCAAGGTGCCAGCCCGCAAGACCCTGGGCAAGGAAGATAAAGACAAGGTCATTGATAACCTGCGCAAGCACCCTAACAAACGCCCGGTTAAACGTAAGACGCTGGAAAACCATATCCAATCACTGCTCGGTAGCAATGTCACAGAGAAGGCGGTTAGCAGTCTTGTGGGGATGCTGGAGAACGAGGGTGTGATCAAGTTTGATGGACTGAAAATCATTGAGTACAAGTTGCCTAAAGCCAAGAAAGTGAAGACTGTCCCTGCTTGAACGGCAACGGAAACCACACGCTTGCAATGAATAAATGAGGGTGGCTTGAAGAATAAGAAGCTATGTGAAGGGCGAAAAGACGATGCCTGAAACGGCTGCTTTCGAGCCCCGTTGCGTTTCCATCGACTTGGAAGTGGGCAAGGATGACGCACGCATTCACCAGTTCGCAGCGGTTCGGGGTAATACAGGTGAGTCGTTTCTATTCAAGCAGGGCCAACTCGCCAAGGCGTTGGACGAATTGGATGCCTTTGCCGAGGGGGCGGCCTTCGTGCTGGGGCATAACCTGGTTGCCTTCGATGCTGAGCACCTGAAAGCGGCCAAGCCGGACCTGCGGTTGTTGCGCTTGCCCCGGGTGGATACGTTGCGGCTTAACCCGTTGGCCTTCCCGCGCAATCCCTATCACCACCTGGTCAAGCATTATCAGGACGGGCAGCTCAAGCGGGGGCGGCTGAATGACCCGGAACTGGATGCGCGCCTGACATTGGAGGTGTTCCGGGACCAGTACCACGCCCTCAAGGCGCTGAACGAAAGCGCCCCCGAGTTGTTGCTGGCCTGGCACTGGTTGACCACGGTGGCGGAGCCCACCTCCGGCTTGAACAGCTTCTTCACATTGGTCCGGGGAAAGACCCGCCCGCCTGAAGCGGAGGCGTTGGCAGCGATATCGAGTTTCCTGGCCGGCAGAACGTGCGTGACCAGCGCCCATGCGGTGATGGCTGATGTGGCCACGCAAGCCTGGCCGCTGGCCTATACCCTGGCTTGGCTCTCCGTCGCGGGAGGCAACTCCGTGATGCCGCCCTGGGTACGGCACCAGTTTCCGGAGGCGGGCCTGCTGGTGCGGCGTCTGCGGGACACCGCATGCACGGACCCGGCCTGCGCCTGGTGCAGGGAGCGGCACGATGCCCGTAAGGAACTGACCCGCTGGTTTGGCTTTCCCGATTTCCGACCTGAGCCTGTTGGTGAGGATGGCCGGCCCTTGCAGCGAGCCATCGTGGAAGCCGCCATGGCTGGCCGGCATGTGCTGGGCATTCTGCCCACTGGCACGGGCAAGTCACTGTGCTACCAGATTCCCGCCCTGTCCCGCTTCGACAAGACTGGCGCGTTGACGGTGGTGATTTCGCCCTTGGTGGCCTTGATGGCAGATCAGGTGGCAGGGCTGGAGGCCCGGGGGATCACTTCCTGCGTGTCCATCAACGGCTTGCTGTCCATGCCCGAACGAGCCGACGCCCTGGACCGGGTACGCCTGGGGGACGTAGGCATCCTGATTGTTTCCCCCGAGCAGCTACGTAGCCGCAGTCTGCGCCGAGTGCTGGAGCAGCGGGAGATCGGCGCCTGGGTATTGGACGAGGCCCATTGTTTGTCAAAATGGGGCCACGACTTCCGCCCGGACTATCGCTATGTGGGGCGTTTCATCAAGCGGATGGCGGGCAAAGAACCTGTGCCGCCGGTGCTGTGCCTGACGGCCACGGCCAAGCCCGATGTGGTGGCGGACATCCTGGGGCACTTCCACGACAAGTTGGATATCGATCTGGCTTTGTTCGATGGCGGGGCCAGCCGCACCAACCTGGATTTCGTGGTGGTGCCGACGACCCCGGCGGAAAAGTTCGCCCACATCCATCAAATCCTCATGGCCGACTTGCCGGCGGAAATGCCGGGCGGGGCCATCGTCTATTGCGCCACCCAGAAGCAGACGGAGGAGGTGGCGAAGTTCCTGCGGGAGAAGGGCCTGGCCGCCGGCCATTTCCATGCGGGGTTGCCGCCGGAAACCAAAAAGAACACCCAGACGGCCTTCATCCGTGGGGACTTGCGGGTGATCGCCGCCACCAATGCGTTCGGCATGGGCATCGACAAGCCGGACGTGCGTCTGGTGATCCATGCGGATATCCCCGGCTCCCTGGAGAACTATCTGCAAGAGGCCGGCCGCGCCGGACGTGACCGGGGGGCTGCGCGTTGTGTGTTGCTCTATACGCAGGAGGACGTGGAGCGGCAGTTCAAGATGTCGGCCCGCTCTCGCCTGACCCAGCGGGAAATCCAGGCGATATTGAAGGCCCTGCGCAACCTGGACAGGAAGAAGCGTCTGGGCGGGGAGGTGGTGGCCACCGCCGGCGAGATTCTGGCGGAGGAGGAGGATGCCGCCTTCCAGCGGGACCAAGCCACGGACGATACCCGGGTGCGCACGGCCATCTCCTGGCTGGAAGAGGCGGTGCTGCTCTCCCGCGAAGAAAACCAGGTTCAGGTATTTCCTTCCTCGCTGCGTGTTGCCACGCTGGAGGAGGCGGAGGCGAAACTGGCCAAGCGGCCGCTGCAGGAAGACTACAAGCGGCAGTTGTTGGCGCTGGTGGCGGCTCTCATCGAGGCGGATGCCGACGAGGGCATTACCACGGACGAACTCATGGGTGTTTCCGGCCTCAGTCCTGAGAAGGTACGGGGCGCCCTCTATGATCTGGAAACCCTGGGCATTGCCAGCAATG
>CAZREY010000224.1:0-4824 GCA_964599015.1 uncultured Thiobacillus sp. | reverse complement strand
CGCCCACCGGAGGCGCATCCGCCTGGGCATCCAGCATGGCCTGCAGGCTGGCCTCCGCCTCCTGTTCCCGCCCGGAGAAGACCATCTCGGCGATGGGGGAGAGGAAAGCCTTTTCCCAGAACTTGCGGCGTTCGGCGGTGGTGGTGAAGCGCTGCCGCACCACCTGCTTGAAGCGCCCCGCCAGGGCGGCCAGGCGGCCGTAGCCGGCGGGGATGAGGGTCTCCAGGCGGGCCCGCAGCAGGCGGGACAGCACCGGGGCCTCGCCGCCGCTGGACACCGCCACCATCACCGGCGAGCGGTCGATGATGGAGGGCATGATGAAGGAGCACACCTCCGGCTTGTCCACCACGTTCACCGGCAGGTGCCGGGTCCGGGCGGCGTCATGGACAGCCTTGTCCAGGGCCTCGTCCTCGCTGGCGGCGAACACCACGTCCACGCCGTCAAGGTGCTTCTCCTGGAAGGCCGCCTGGACGTGGATCAACCGGTCGGTGCCGGCCAGTTCGGCGAAGGCCGGGGACAGGGGCTCGGGAGACACGGCAGTCACCCAGGCGCCGGCGTTGAGCATGAGGGCGGCCTTGCGCGCGGCGGTATCGCCGCCGCCGACCACCAGGCCCTTGCGGCCCCGCAGGTCGAGGAAGATGGGCAGGTAGTCCATGTTATTTATCTAAGTGACAAGTCGGAAACAAAGGGCCGGGGGATGGTTGCATCACCATCCCCATCACGCCTTAACAACAGTC
Organism: uncultured Thiobacillus sp.; assembly: GCA_964599015.1. GTDB lineage: Bacteria > Pseudomonadota > Gammaproteobacteria > Burkholderiales > Thiobacillaceae > PFJX01. Next base: position 4,087 of record CAZREY010000224.1, on the reverse strand, counting down.
AACTGCCGCAGCCGCCGGAACCGCAGCCGCCGGAACCGCAACCTCCGCCACCGGAACCGCAGCCGCCGCCGGCGCTGGCCTTCATGAACACGAAACGGGACTCGCCGGGGCTGACCTCGGAGAAGTCGATGGTGACGTCGTCCAGCATGGGGGCGGACTGGGCGTTGACGAGCAGGGTCACGCCCCAGGAATCCACGGCGGCGTCGTTGGCGCGCTCGTCGTCGAAGCCCATGCCGAATTCCAGCATGCCGGCATCGTTCACCCGGGCGGCGATGCGCAGGGCCATGTTCTCGGCGCCGGCGTCCTTTTGGGCCACGCGAATCTGTTCGGCGGCTTCCTTGGTCAAGCTGATCATGTGAGGTTCCTCTCTAGTCTCTGGGTGCGCAGGGCGGTGCGCGTTGCATCAAGCGGCCTTGCGGGCCGCCTCTCGTTTCGACCGGTACGCCCTCGCCTGGTCGAGAAAAGGGTTGATCCAGCCTTGGGGGCCGCTGCCGCGTCGGTGGCAATAGCTGGCCAGCAGGTGCTTGTGGACGTATCCATCCATGCCGTCGGCGATGCCATGCCCACGCAGGACGCGGTAGGCATAGTTGAGGCCGGAAGGCAGATTTTCCAGATGGGAGTAGTGAAATTCGTGGGCGGGAATCGCCTCGGCCTGGGGTGGCCATAGGTTGCCGGCGGTCTCCTCCAGCACGGCATAGCCCCGGCCCACGGGACGGCTGCCCATCACCACGTCGCCGGGCACCACCCCCACCATGTCGTGTTTCGGACCATTCCAGCTCAGGCTGCGGGACAGATACATGAGACCACCGCACTCGGCGTATACCGGCAGCCCCGCCTCCACCGCCCGGCGGATGTCCCCCCGCAGGCCGGCATTGGCCGCCAGGCCCTCGGCGAACACTTCGGGGAAACCACCGCCGATCACCAGGCCGTCGCATTCCGGCAACGCCGCGTCCTTCAGGGTGTCCACGCGCAGCAATTCCACGCCGGCATCCCGCAGGGTGTCCAGGTCTTCCTGGTAGTAGAAGCCGAAGGCCCGGTCCTGGGCATAGGCCAGGCGCAAGCCTGCTTGCCGTTGTGGGGCGGATGCCGGAGCCTGTCCCGCCGCGTCGATCATCGGCGCGGCCCGGGCCAGGTCCAGCACGGCTTGCAGGTCCACCTGCTCCACCACCCGGGCGGCGATGGCTTCGATGCGGGCCTCCGCCTCCTCCGCCTCGTTGCCGGGCATCAGGCCCAGGTGGCGCTCGACGATGGCCAGACTCGCGTCGGTACGCACCGCTCCCAGTATCTTCACATCGGTATAGCGCTCGATCACCGCCCGCAGCTTTTCCTCGTGGCGGGGACCGCCCACCTTGTTCAGGATCACCCCGGCGATGCGCACCTCCTTGTCGAAGGCCTGGTACCCCAGGATCAGGGGTGCCACGCCACGGGTCATGCCCTGGGTGTCCAGCACCAGCACCACCGGCGCCTTCAGCAGCTTGGCCAGGGCGGCATTGCTGTTGCCGCCTTCCAGGTCCATGCCGTCGTACAGACCCTTGTTGCCCTCGATGAGGCTGACGTCCGCGCGTCCGGCGTGTCGCGCGAACAGGGCGGAAATCTCGCCCGCCCCCATCATGTGGAAATCCAGGTTGTAGCTGGGACGCCCCGAAGCCAATCCGTGCCAGATGGGATCGATGTAGTCCGGCCCCTTCTTGAAGGCCTGGACCCGCTGCCCGAGATTACGCAGGGCACGGCACAAACCCAGGGTGACCGTGGTCTTGCCGGAGGACTTGTGGGCGGCGGATATGAACAAGTGAGCCATGTCTAAATTTTATCGATTTGAAAGCAAAAAGCCGACAAATTTTGTCGGCTTTTTGCAATCTCAGCGATGCAACGTTCAGTCCGTGGATCTGCGCATCTGCATGGTCTGGAAGTCGTCCTGGGGCAGGAACTTGAAGACCCGCACGGCCACCACGGTCAGCACGAAGGTGATGCCGATGCCGCCCAGGCCCAGCAGCCATTCGTAGATGCTGGGGCTGTACTCGGCGATGCCACCGTCGTAGAAGGTGCTGGTGACCTCGTGGCCGGGGAACATCTGCAACGGGAAGGCCTGGCCGCCGATGATGGTGACGTACATCTGGGCCAGACCGCCCAGGATCACCAGCAGGGGCGCCACGAAACAGTAGCACATGGACTGGGCGTCCTTGGAACGCGGGATGAACAGCAGGATCAGGGGCACGACGCCGCCCAGGAAGATCTGGCCCACCCAGAACACGGTGGTGTAGATGCCGCCGTCCAGCAGGATCCAGCGTTCGTACTCCCACTGCTTGGCGAAATACAGGTTGGTCAGGTGGAAGACCACGGTGAAATACATGGAAGCGCCGACAAACACCGCCAAAAGGTTCTTCATGCGGCGGCGGATGTTCTCGTCCAGGCGCATGTCGTTCCAGCGATACATGGCGGACTGCACCACCATGAAGATGGCCAGGCCGTAGGCGAAGGACATGATGATGAACATGGGCGCCATGAGGGCGGAGTTGTAGCCGGCCCGGGCGACGATGAAACCGAAGATGGAACCCGTGGCGGTGGTCAGGGCCAGGCGCCACAGGAAGGCGGTGTAGCCCAGGGGCTTGGACCAGGCCTTCAGCTTGCGGTCCATCAGGGTGATCAGGTACAGGCCCACAATGACGAAGAAGCCGTTGTAGAAGATCATGTTCCAGGCAAAGATGGACTTGAAGTTGTAGTAGGTCATGGCCACGATCAGTCGATCGGGACGGCCCAGGTCCAGCACCAGCACGGCCAGGCCGCCCGCCAGCAAGGCCAGGGCCAGCATGCCCGACAGGGGCGCGCGTTTCTTGTACACGTCCTTGCCGAACACGGAGCCGATGGAGGCCACGTTCAGGGCGCCGGAGGCGGCCACGATGAGGAACACCGCGAACACGTGGGGCAGACCCCACACGACCTGGTTGTTCATGCCGGTGAGGACATGGCCGTGGTGTTCCAGGGTGAAGAAGGCGTACAGGGCGCCGAGCACCACCAGTCCGCCCAGGCCCAGCAGGGCCAGGAACAGGCTGGTGCGGCACTCGCCTTGGTTGGTGCAGAACTCTTGTGCCATGTCTTAGATACCTTGATAACGAACGCCGGTATTGAGGCCCAGGTCGGCCCTCACCTCGACACTGTCGGTGGCCTTCAGCGCCTGGGCAATCTCGCTGTTGGGGTCCTTCAGGTCGCCGAAGAGCATGGCCTTGTGGCCCTGGGCATTGCAGGCCTCCACGCAGGCGGGCTGCTGGTCGCGGTCCACCCGCTGCACGCAGAACGTGCAGGATTCCACGCAGCCCTTGCCGCGGGGCACTTCCGGGTTCTGGTCGGTAAGGGGCTCGTGCACGAAGGAACGGGCCTTGTAGGGGCAGGCCATCATGCAGTAGCGGCAGCCGATGCAGATGTGTCGATCCACCAGCACGATGCCATCCTCACGCTTCATGGAGGCGCCCGTGGGGCAGACGTCCACGCAGGGGGGATGCTCGCAGTGCTGGCAAAGCATGGGCAGGTTCTGCACAAAGCCGGTGCGCAGGTCCTTGATGTTCAGCTTGCGGATCCACTGGCTGTCCTGGGGTCCGGTCTTCCCGTCCAGGCCGTTCTCGGTGTTGCAGGCGGTGACGCAATCACTGCAGCCGTCGCCGCACTTGGTGGTGTCGATGAGCATGCCCCAGCGAACCTTGCTGGAGGCCGCCTCTTCCGGAGCACGGCTGTGGGCAACGCCGTAGAAGAGCACGCCGGGACCGAGGGTCATGCCGGCCACCAGGGCGCCCGCCTTGAGGAAGTCGCGGCGGTCCTGGTTCTGGGTATCGGTGGATTGGCTCATTTGCTTTCTCCGCTGCCGCCGTTCTGGGCCGCGCCCATGAGCGGCGAGACGCCGGGCATCAGGCTTTGCTGCGCCGGCTGCCTGCCCGGCTTGGTGGCATGGCAATCCCAGCAATCCAGTTTCACGCTGGCGTAGCTGTGGCAGGCCGCGCAAAAGTCTTCCTTGCTGGAGGCTACGCTGCCGGTCTTCTCGCTGGCATGGCATTCCACGCACTTTTTCAGGCTGTGCTTGGTGGTGCGGATGCCCTTG
>CAZREY010000223.1:0-4848 GCA_964599015.1 uncultured Thiobacillus sp. | reverse complement strand
GGCGCAGCAGGATGAGGCCGTAGCTGTTGACCACGATCTTCACCTGGCCCCGCCCCTCCCGGCGGGCCAGCAGCCCCTCGGCCAGATCCAGCACGGCGGCCAGGCGGGCCGGGTCGTTGTTGTCCAGATGCAGCACGATCTTGTCCGGGTCCACCCTGCCGGCCAGGGCCACCGGCCGGTAGCCCTCCGGCAGCCCGGCCATCCGGTCGTACACGGGGGTGTTCACACCGGCGTCATGGGCCAGCCAGCCCCCGGCGAGCCCCAGGACCAGCAGGATGCCCGCCGCCAGGGCCTGGCGCCAGGCGCCCGGGAAGGCTCCCATGCCCCGCCGGGCCCGGGCCGCGGGCAGTTCGGCATAGGCCCCCTTCACCCGTTCCTTGAGGCTGCGCAGCTCGCAGGCCTGGCGCTTGAAATCCTCGTCCTCCTCCAACCGTCGCAGGGCGCGTTCCCGCTCATCCGCGGCCAGTTCACCGTCCAGGAAGGCGTTCAGGTATTCGTCCGACAGGGGTTCGTGCATGGGTTCCTTCATTTCACCCTCCTCAACCGGGGCCGGTCTTCGGCCGGCTCCGCAGGCATGTATTCCTTGGAAAGGTCCTTCCTGATGGCCTGGCGCGCCCGGGACAGGCGGCTCATCACCGTGCCCACGGGCACGTCCAGCACCTGGGCCACCTGGGCGTAGCTGCATTCCTCGATGTCCACCAGGGTGATCACCTGGCGCTGGGCCAGGGGCAGGGCGCCGATGGCGTCCCGCACCCGCAGGGTGGCCTGGCGCCGGGCATAGAGCCTTTCCGGGCTCTCGTCATGGGCCAGCACCAACTCATCCAGTTCCTCCACGTCGAGGAATTCCCGCCGCCCCCGCAGATGGTCGCGCCAGCAATTATTGAGGATGGCGAACAGCCAGCCCTCCAGGGACCCCGCATCGCGCAACTGGTCTCCCCGCCCCAGGGCCTTGGCCAGGGTGTCCTGGGCCAGGTCGTCCGCCAGGCTGGCGTCGTGGCACCAGGCATAGGCCAGGCGATACAGGCGGGGGCGCATGGCCTCCAGCCGCCGCCGGCCCGACAGATTCAGAAATGAGAGCAAATGTGCCACCGCCGCCGCCCTTCGCCATTACGCAATGCCGCCAACATCGATAAAGACGTGGAAGGCCGGCGAATTATTCCATGTCCCCCGGCGGTCATTTCCGGCATGGGCCTGGAATAAAAATGCCGCGCCCCCGTCTTATCTCTCGACGCATCCATCGTCATCGCACACCCCACCGAGGAGACAAACATGAACCGAAGGACCCATCACACGAACAGAATGACCGCTTCGCTGGCCATCCTGCTGGCGGCCTTTGCCGCATCCCTTGCCGCACCTCCCGCGCTGGCGGCGGCCAAGGCCAGGAAACCCGCCGCCGTAGCGCCCGCCCCCCAGGAAAAGGTGGTCTACCACATCAACGACGCCAGCCTGGCCCGGGCCGCCCTGCGCAACATCGAGAACCACCTGGGCGCCAGCCCCGACGCCAAAATCGTGGTGGTCACCCACGGCAAGGGCATCGATTTCCTGCTCAACGACGCCAAGGACGACAAGGGCGCCTTCGCGCCGCAGGTGGCGGGCCTGAAGGAGAAGGGCGTGGACTTCCGCGTATGCCGCAACACCCTCAAGGGCCGCAACCTGGACGACAACGCCGTGATCATGGAAGCCCAGGTGGTGCCCGCCGGCGTGGCCGAGATCGGCAGGCTCCAGGCCCACGAAGGCTACGTCTATCTGAAGCCCTGAGCCCCCTTCCCCACTGACGAATCAACAACCCCTGCCGTCCCGCTCCCCGGAGCCGGGACGGATGGGGGAGCTATTGCCCGCATAAGGAGACATGCCTTGAACAAACGACTGACCGCCGGCCTGCTGGCCGCCTGCCTGCCCCTCTGCCACGCCCTTCCCGCCCAGGCCGCCAACTGGGTGCAGCTGCTGGGCACGGAACCCGCCGACAGCCCCCTGTTCAAGCCCTTCGGCTTCGTCCAGCCCACCTACACCTACTATGACGCCGAACCCCTGGCGGGCCTGGGCGGCGCGGCCGCGGCGGCCAACGGCCAGTACCAGTTCCAGAACCAGGCACCGCCCACCTACGAGAACAAGGGCCAGTTCCAGCTGTTCCGCGCCCAGTTCGGCGCTCGGGGCAGGCTCACCGACAAGATCAACTACTTCCTGCTCACGGACCTGGGGGAGAACCTGACCACGGTGCAGCACGATGTCATGCTCACCGACGCCTCCCTTACCTTCAACCACATCCCCGGGGCACGCATCCGCGCGGGCCTGTTCAAGCTGCCCACCAGCGAGGAGGCCCTGGTACCCAACCCCACCAGCTATTCCTATGTCTATTACAGCTTCGTGGGCAGCGCCCTGGTGCAGGAAACCCAGTTCCGTGCCCAGGCCGCGGGCAGCCCGGGCTGCACCCTCATCGCCGGCAGCTCAACCCTGACCTGCGCCCAGGCCGCGGCCGGCAACAACGCCTTCCGCGACTGGGGCATCCAGGTCTTCGACACCTTCAACAAGGACAAGTGGGAATTGGGCTACGCCGCCATGCTGTCCAACGGCGGCGAGATCGAGGACATGCTGGGCGATGCCGACGGCAACAAGGACTTCACCTGGAAGCTCCAGGCCTCCTACATTTTTGGCGGCAAGGGAGGTAACCGGGAGGACATGAACGTGTTCGCCTGGCGCCAGAGCGGCGACCGGGCCTTCGGCGGCGTGGACTACGAACGCACCCGGTCAGGGGTGGGCTTCCGCTACGGCCGGGGCACCCTGCGGGCCACCGGCGAGTACATCCGTGGCGAGGGCATGATCCCCGCCGGGCCCAACCCGCCGGTAGCCGGCGCCAATGGACTGGTGCCACCCTACAACCTGGTCATCGCGCCCACGGGCAAGGCGGACGGGTGGTATCTGGAGGCGGGCTGGCGCATCTCACCCCAGTGGGAAATAGAGGCCCGCTATGACGAGTATGACCGCAACAGCAACGACCCGGCGGCGGAGCGCCTGTTCAAGACCTGGACCCTGGGGGGGCAGTACTTCATCAACAAGAACACCCGCCTGACCCTGAACTACGAATGGCGCAACCAGGAAGTGCCCAACCCGGCCGCCATCACCAACGCCACCCAGCAGGCCAATGCCCGGATCGTGGCGGACAACTTCGCCGACAGGGTGAGCCTGCAACTGACCTGGCATTTCTGACCAGACCCGGCGGGATTCATCCCCCAGGCCGGGGTTTGAGCTTGCGCACGCACTCCAGGTCGCAGGCCATGACGGCCTGACGGACCGCCTCGATGGCCCGGGGGCGGGGAAAATTCTTGCGCCAGGCGACGACCACCTGTCGGCTGGGGGGCGGACCCTTGAACGGGCGCATGGCGATCATGTCTTCGCTGGCGTTGTGGGCCCGGGTGGCCGTGCAGGGCAGCACCGTGACCCCCACGCCGCTGGCCACCATCTGGCGGATGGTCTCCAGGGAGCTGCTCTCCAGGGTCTTGGCCAGGCCGCTGGCGGACCGGTTCAGGGCCGGGCAGGCCTGAAGCACCTGGTCGCGGAAGCAATGGCCGCTGCCCAGCAGCAACAGGCTCTCCGTCTCCAGTTCGTCGCTGCCGATGTTCTTCTTCTTGCGCCAGGGGTGTTCGGCGGGCAGAGCCACCAGGAAGGGCTCGTCGTACAGGGGCAGGGCCAGGATGCCCGGCTCCTCCACCGGCGTGGCGATGATCATGGCGTCCAGTTCGCCCTTGCGCAGCTTTTCCGTCAGCACCCGGGTGTAGTTCTCCTCCAGGATCAGGGGCATCTGGGGCGCCATGTCGTGGAGGACGGGAATCAGGCTGGGCAGCAGATAGGGGGCGATGGTGTAGATGGCCCCCAGGCGCAGAGGCCCTGCCAGGTCGTCCCGGGACCCGGCGGCCAGGTCCTTGATGCCGTCCACCAGCTCGAAGATGCGGGCAGCCTGCTCCGCCACCCGCTCGCCGGCGGGGGTCACCGTCACCTCGCCGCCGCCACCCCGCTCGAACAGCATCACCCCCAGCTCCTCCTCCAGCTTCTTGATGGCCACGGACAGGGTGGGCTGGGCCACGTGGCAGGCCTCGGCGGCGCGGCCGAAATGGCGCTGCCGCACCACGGCCAGGACGTAACGGAGTTCGGTCAGGGTCAAGGATAGTCTCCGGCTATGGTTTTCTTTGGAAGAATCAATTGGATCGATTCTAGGCCGTGGCCTGAAATGACAACAACCCCAGGTGCCGGGGCCGTGCCGGTGGCTGTTGTGGCGGCCGTTGGTCCGGCCATTCGGCGCGCCATAATGAAATTGATGGCCTATGTTCATATTCCAGTACTGATCCCGATTTGGCTATGGGGTCAAGGTAGGGAGGGATGGACCCATGCAACAACTCACCAATCCCGAGAGCGGCATGCATTGGCAAGACACGCGGCGGACGGCCCCCCCGGCCGTGTTGCGCGAGTTGGCGGCCATGGCGGAAGTGCGGTTCAACGGCGACGACCCCTGGGATATCCGCGTCCACGACCCGGCGGTGTACCGGCGCATTCTGACCCGGGGGTCCCTGGGATTCGGCGAGGCCTACATGGATGGCCAGTGGGACTGCGAACGCCTGGACGAGCTGTTCCACCGTCTCCTGAGCATTGACGTGGACAGGAAAATGGTGGGGCTGGCCCGCCTGCGCCTCGTCCTGGAAAGCCTGCGCCACCGGCTGCTCAATCTGCAGTCCGAGGCCCGGGCCTTCGTGGTGGGCGAACAGCATTACGACATCGGCAACGACGTGTTCGAGGCCATGCTCGATTCCAGCATGAGCTACTCCTGCGGCTACTGGGCCCGGGCGGACAACCTGGAAC
>CAZREY010000222.1:0-4854 GCA_964599015.1 uncultured Thiobacillus sp. | reverse complement strand
GGCAGGCAAAATCAGCCCCTCCTCCCAATCCAGCAAACCGCCGGAGTATGAGAAGGTTCAGGCCGAGCGTAGCCTGATCGAGTCTTCCATCGATCGTATTGAGGCATCGTTTGGCGCGACTCCCGAGCCCCAGCCTGTGTTTCGGCCGATGGATCAGCGGGGCGATGACGACGGTCCGCCGACTGTTCTGAGTCAGCATGGTTCGGTGAACCTCGCCCGTTTGAAACAAATGGGCGTGCTGACCCCGGAGGGGGGAAGAAGCAGGATCGCCGAGGAATATCGTTTGATCAAGCGACCTCTGCTCACCAATGCCTTTGGCCATGGGGATACTCCTCCAATCCATAACGGCAACATGATCATGGTGACCAGTTCCCTGCCGGGGGAAGGTAAGTCGTTCACCGCAATCAGCTTGGCGATCAGCATGGCGACAGAAATGGAAAACACTGTCCTGTTGGTGGATGCGGATGTGACCAAAACGGCCATCATGAAATATCTCGGACTACAGGGGGACAGAGGGCTCATTGACGTATTGTTGGACCCCTCTATCCCGCTGTCCGATGTCCTGATCAAGACAGACATCGCAAAACTGACTGTACTGCCCTCTGGCAGGGCCATTGCCCATAGCACAGAGCTGCTGGCCAGTTCCGCCATGCGGTCTTTTGTCAACGATATAGCGAGCCGCTATCCAGACAGGATCGTGATATTCGATACCCCCCCATTGCTTTCCACCAGCGAGGCTTCGGTGTTGGCAAGCTATATGGGGCAGGTGGTGTTTGTGGTGGAAGCGGAGCACACACCACAGGAAGCCATTCGTGAGGCCCTGTCCCATGTGGCTGAGCATCCTTCCGTAGGTCTTGTGCTGAATAAGGCACCCAGTCGTGCCATGGGTGGGGACTATTACGGTTATGGCTACGGTTACGGAAGTTATGGTGAGTACGGAAAGCAATAAGCTCGCGCTTCTCCTGTTGTGTTGGCTGTTTCCCGCGCTGGGAACGGCAGGGGACTGGAAGTTTACACCTGGGATTAAGCTGTCCGAACGCTACACGGACAACGTGAATCTGGCCGGAAGCGGAGCGGAGCAGTCCGAGTGGCTTACGGAAATCAACCCCCATTTTTCGATTCATCGCAACGGGGCCAGGCTGAAGGTCGATGTGGACTACAGCCTGCAGGGGGTGATCTACGCGGATGGCACGAGCAGCAACAAACTCCGCAACAGCCTGAATGGCCGCGCAAGTGCCGAATTGGCGGAGGACTGGTTTTTTTTGGATGCATCGGCGCGGGTGTCCCATGTCCAAAACTCCCTGGCGAACGGTGTGGGTTTGGGAGATTCCGTGGGCATCACGAATACCACTTCTGTGGGAGCCTTTTCTCTGAGCCCATACCTCAAACACCGTTTTGGTTCGTTCGCCACCGTGGAGGCGAGGGTTTCCCAGGATGGCGTGTTCATCGGTAATTCCGGCGTGTCCGACACTGCGAGCACGCGTTATTCACTCTCGGCCAACAGTGGTATCCAGTGGCACCCCTTGTCTTGGAATGCCGCCTACTCGAAGTCGGACAACAACAACTCCAGCACCACAGACACAAGCAGCGAACGCGCCACACTGAACGCCCGTTACCAGCTGCACAAGAAATATGGCCTCCTTGCCCAGGCGAGCGTGGAGAAAAATGATTACACCGGAGTTACCGCTGGGGTGCGAGATTACAGCTACTACGGGGTGGGGGCTTTCTATACTCCGAGCCGTTATTTTTCCATGGATGTGCTGTACAACCACTCAGACAATGGCAACTTTCTGAGCGGCAGTGTCACGCTGAACCCCACGTTGCGCACCAAAATTGATGCCACCGCCGGTCAGCGGGCGTACGGCCGAAGTTATTCGCTTGGCTTTACGCACCGAACACGCAAGTCGAATTGGAGCCTGCGCTATCAGGACGAGCTGACGACCTCCCAGAGACAGTTCCAAGAATATATTGGCAGCCTGTTGTACTACGACTGCACCACGACAGGCCCCGAGCTCTACCAACCCGGCGTGCCACCGTCCGACCCCGACAATTGCAGTCTTAAAGTCGCACATCTTGTTGACTCGACCCTGGTCGATCATACCTACCTCTCCAAGAACCTGGTCGGTAGCGTGAATTACACACAGCGGCGCAACACATGGACGCTGAGCGTCTATAAGAATCGGCGGGAGTTCCTCAGTGGCGCTGCCATCGGCACGAGTGATGACGTTACAGGTGCGCAAGCCTCTTGGAGCCTGCGTACGTCCCCACTGACAACATTCACGCTGACGGCAGGTATGTCCCAGGCCGAGGAGTCGGTCACGGGACGCAGCGACGAACTATGGAATGTCGCCCTGGTCGCCACCAGGAAATTCCAGCCCAAACTGTCCGGTAGCGTGGAAGTGCGCCATCAGGAACGGGAATCCAACCTGGCCGGCGGCGATTACACCGAGAATTCCGTGGCCGCGCATATCAAAATGAACTTCTGACGATGTACGAGAGCTACTACCACCTCCGCGACAAGCCCTTCCAGCTCAATCCCGATCCACGATTTTTCTTCGCCAGCCGGGGCCACAAGCGGGCCTTTGCGTATCTCGAATATGGGCTGTCCCTGGGCGAGGGATTCATCGTCATCACTGGTGACGTGGGCGCGGGCAAGACCATGCTGGTCAAGAATCTGTTGCGCAAGCTGGAGAACGGCAATTTCCTCATTGCCCAGTTGGTGAGCACTCAGCTGGGGGCGGATGACACCCTGCGCAGCGTGGCCATGGCTTTTGGCCTCCAGGCGGAGGGGATATCCAAATCCGCGCTCCTGAAGGCTCTGGAGGATTACCTGCGCCTGGCCGTGCGCCAGAACCGGCGTCCTCTTCTGATCGTGGACGAGGCCCAGAACCTGGATCCACGCGCGGTGGAGGAATTGCGCATGCTGTCCAACTTCCATGAGGGCGACAAACCCCTGCTGCAGAGTTTTCTGCTGGGCCAGCCGGAGTTCCGGGACACCATACAAAGCCCGGAAATGCTGCAACTCCGCCAGCGCGTCATCGCCTCCTACCATCTCGGCCCCCTGGATCGCGCCGAGACCGTGCAATACATCATGCATCGCCTGACCACGGTGGGGTGGCAGGGAGAGCCATCCTTCTCCGAGGATGCCTTCGACAGCATTTTCCAGTTTTCCGGTGGCGTACCCCGGCGTATCAATACGCTGTGCGACCGCCTAATGCTGTTCGGCTATCTGGAAGAGCGGAAGCATCTGGATTCGGCCGCGGTGCAGGAAGTAATCGGCGACCTGCAACAGGAAGTCCATCACCAGTTGCCCATGCACCATGCCGAGGCAGCCAACAGGACTGCGGGCCAAGCCGTGGTGGCGGTGGCGCCCGTGGGAAATGCCGCCCTTCCGGAAGATCTGGATGTTCGCCTGGAGGCGATGGAACGCACGCTGAACAGATTGGTGCCGATGGTGCGCAAGGTGCTCTACACCGTTACCTCGGCGCAGGAAAGCGAGTGACGCGGCGGCGTCATTGTCCGATTCATCAAGCGCGATCATGGATGACAAGCCGATCACCAACGTGATGAGCGTGGATGTGGAGGACTACTTCCAGGTCGGCGCCTTCGAACGCACCATTGCCAGGGATGATTGGGACAACTGGCCCTGCCGGGCGGAGGCCAATGTGGACCGCATCCTGGCCCTGTTCGACCGGCATGGCGTGAAAGCCACGTTCTTCACCCTGGGGTGGATCGCCGAGCGGTACCCCCAGGTGGTGCGGGCCATCGTCGATCATGGCCATGAACTTGCCAGCCATGGCTATGGCCATCAACGCGCCAGCAATCTCAGTGAAGCAGAGTTCCGCAATGACGTGACGCGGGCCAAGGCCTTGCTGGAGGACATCGGCGGCGTGGAGGTGCGGGGGTATCGGGCCCCCAGCTTCTCCATCGGCCACCGGAATCTCTGGGCCCTGGACATATTGGCCGAGACAGGGCATCAGTACAGTTCCAGCATCTATCCCATCGCCCATGACCACTACGGCATGCCGGATGCACCGCGTTTCCCCTACCGCCCGGAACGTTGCCCCGACTTGCTGGAACTGCCGCCCACCACGGTGGATTGGCATGGCCGCAACCTGCCCGCCGGTGGCGGCGGCTATTTCCGCCTGTTGCCCTATGCCGTCTCCCGCTGGCTGATCGGCCGGGTGAACGAGCGGGACCAGCGCTCCGCCATGTTCTACTTCCACCCCTGGGAAGTGGATCCGGCCCAGCCCCGCATCCCGGGCGCTCCTCTGAAAAGCCGCTTGCGCCACTATGTGAACCTGTCGCGCATGGAGGCCAAGCTGGCTCGCCTGTGTGCCGATTTCCGCTGGGGCCGCGCCGACCAGGTATACGCCGCCGAGCTGGCGAAATGAGTGTTGCCGTTCGTCCCGCCCGGCCGCGGGACGCCGCCGCCTGGGATGCCTTCGTGCTGGCGGAGCCCGGCGCCACCTTCTTCCACCGCATCGGCTGGAAGGACGTGCTGGAACGGGCCTTCGGCCACCGCACCCATTTCCTGCTGGCCGAAAGGGATGGGCGGATTGAAGGCGTGCTGCCCCTGGCCGAGATCAGGAGCCGCCTGTTTGGCCACAGCCTCATCTCCACCCCATTCTGCGTATACGGCGGCATCGCCGCCGCCACACCCGAGGCCCGGGAGGCCTTGGACCGGCGGGCCCAGGCCCTGGCGACGGAATTGGGGGTGGGCCATCTGGAGTACCGGGACCGGGACAGGGCAGCCCACGTGGAGTGGCCGGGCACGGAGCTTTATGTCACCTTCCGCAAGGAACTGGACCCGGACGTGGAAAAGAACATGCTGGCCATCCCCCGCAAGCAGCG
>CAZREY010000221.1:0-4956 GCA_964599015.1 uncultured Thiobacillus sp. | reverse complement strand
GAACTGGGTCACTTCCATGCCGTTGAGCCACACCTCCCAGCCCAGGCCCCAGGCCCCCAGGGTGGGGTTTTCCCAGTCGTCCTCCACGAAGCGGATGTCGTTCTGCTTCAGGTCGAAGCCCAGGGCCTCCAGGGAGCCCAGGTACAGCTCCAGGATGTTCTCCGGCGCGGGCTTCAGCACCACCTGGAACTGGTAATAGTGCTGCAACCGGTTGGGGTTCTCGCCGTAACGGCCGTCCTTGGGCCGGCGGCTGGGCTGCACGTAGGCGGCCTTCCAGGGCTCGGGCCCCAGGGAGCGCAGGAAGGTGGCGGTGTGGCTGGTGCCGGCCCCCACTTCGAGGTCGTAGGGCTGGAGGATGACGCAGCCTTGCTCCCCCCAGAACTTCTGAAGGGTGAGGATGATGTCCTGGAACGCGGGCATGGGCTTGAAAGGGTTGGCAAAGGTGCGGAATTTTACCCGTTCAGGCCCAAGCCCGGCCATGTCCGCCCATTGTGAAAGCCGGCCCTGCCACCGACAGGGCCCGGTCCCCGCCGTTCTGTCGAAAACCTGTCAGGACGTTTGACGTTTCGCCAGAAAAATACTTCCCGCATATGGCCTGAGTGGCCGAAAGGCCCTGGATGACAGGTTTCCCCGCGCCATGACTGTCGGCACAGGCCTTGCAATCAGGTAAAGCGAATAGTGGAGGAAGCCATGACCCTGACCCTGACCCCCAGCCTGACCATCCGCGTCCGACGCGCGGCGGACAACGCGCGCCACGTGATCCGTACCCATACCCGTCACCTCTCCATCACCAGCCTGTCCTTCCTGAGCCTGGAAGTGATGGTGTTCAGGTATCGCGGGAAATAACCAGGCTGGCCTGCAAACCGCCGCCCTCCCGGGCGGCCAACCCGATGTGCCAGCCATGGGCGTCCGCCAGCTGGCGGGCGATGGCCAACCCCAGGCCGCTCCCGCCCCCCTCCTTGCTGCGTGAATTTTCCAGGCGGTAGAACGGACGGAACACCGCTTCATGCTGTTCGACGGGGATGCCCGGCCCCCGGTCCAGCACCTGGATCACGGCCTCTTTTTCCGTGCATGAGAGACGCAAGGTCACGGGCTGGTCACCGCCGTATCGCCGCGCATTGTCCAGGAAGTTGCCCACGATGCGGCGTACGGCCACCTCCCCGCCCCTGACCCGGCATGGGGTGTGGTTCTCCCACTCCACCGGCCCCAGGCGGCCGGCCTGCTCGGCCAGGTCGCCCAACACCTGGTTCAGGTCGCAATCCAGGCGCTCGTCGGCCTGCAAGGCCCGGGCAAAGGCCAGCATGTCGGTGATGAGCTGGTTCATCTCGGTCAGGTCCCGTTCCATGCGCGCCACCATGTCCGGGTCCGCGCCGTCCAGCATGGACAGGGCCAGACGCAGGCGGGTGATGGGGGTGCGCAGGTCATGGGAGATGCCAGACAGCAGCACGGTCCGGTTTTCCAGCAGGGACTGGACCTCGCCCACCATGCGGTTGAAGGCGGCGGTGAGGTCCACCAGTTCCCGGGCCCCTGTCTCCGGCAGGCGGATGGGCACCCTGCCCTGCCCCACTTCATGGGCCAGGCTGGCCAGCTTGCCCAGGCGGCGGCTGACCTGGCGCACCATCACCAGGGCCGTGAGGACGGTGAGAGCCGCGCCGAGGATGAAGATGCCCACCGCGGCCAGGGGCGCGGCCAGGGCGTAGCGGCTCCGGTCGAAGCCTACCCGCAGGAGCTTGTCGGACACCTGGATTTCCAGCCAGTCCCAGCCACCGTCGGGACCCTGCTTGAGGCGGATATCCTGGCCGGCGCGCCGGCTCAGGGCAGCCTCCACCAGATCGGGGAAAAAGCCGGAGGGAGCCAGTTGAGGCAACCGTTCTTCCACCTCCCCCAGTTCCAGATCATGGCGGAAGGACAGCTCGATTTCATAGTCGGCCCGGGTCTCCGGGGGCAGTTCCACCCAGGTCTTGGCCGCCAGGACGATCTTGGCCGCCAGGTCGTCGGCGGAACGTTCCGCCAGGGGACGCACCACCATTTGCCACACCACGGCGAAGGCCAGGGCCTCGAACACCAGGAAGGCCAGCAACAGCCCGGCGGCGGTGCGGCCGAAGAGACTGCGGGGCAGCAGACGGGCGAATCGGCTCAAGCAGCCTTGCCCTTGGGCGCGAACAGGTAGCCCTGGCCCCACACCGTGCGGATGTAGGCCGGGTTGGCGGGGTCTTCCTCGATCTTCTTGCGCAGGCGGGTCACCCGCACGTCGATGGAGCGGTCGAAGGGATCCCGCTCGAAGCCCTTGAGCCAGTCCATGATCTGGTCCCGGGACAAGGCCCGGTTGGGATGTTCGACGAATATCTTGAGCAGGGTGAACTCCGCCTGGGTGAGGGGGATGTCCTCCCCGTCCCTGGACAGGGACTGGGACGCCAGGTCCAGGGCGAAGGGGCCGAAGCGGACCACTTCCCCCTCCTGCTCTCCGGCCTTGTGGGTGCCGCGGCGCAGCACGGCGCGGATGCGGGCCAGCAGTTCCCGGGGGTTGAAGGGCTTGGGCAGGTAGTCATCCGCCCCCACCTCCAGGCCCACGATGCGGTCAATGTCCTCCCCCCGGGCGGACAGCATGATCACCGGGATATCCCGCTCGGCTTTCAACCGGCGGGTGAGGGACAGACCGTCCTCGCCGGGCATCATGAGGTCCATGACCACCAGATCCGGGGCATAGCCGGCCAGGCGCTCGTCCATCTCCTTGCCGTCCCGGGCAGTTTTCACGGTCATGCCCTGCTTGACCAGATAATCGGCCAGCAGGTCCCGTATGCCCGCGTCGTCGTCCACCACCAGCACTTGTGGGTTGTCTTCCATTACCGTTTCCCGAAACACTCTGAAACAAATTTATCCCATCCCGAAACCGGCGTGTTACCGCCAATCCCTAGCATGGGAAGCGTAAAAAGGAGATTCACCATGAAAGCCAAAACCCTGATGCCCCTGCTGATCGCCTTGCTGGCCCTGCCGGCCGCCGCCAGGGATTTTGGCAGTGTATTCGCCCAGCCGCTGCCTTTGGTTGCGCAAATGAGCCAGGAAGAACGGCGTGCCCTGCGGGAACGTTGGGAACAGGCCAGCCCCGAGGAACGCGCCCAGTTGCGCAAGGCTTTCCAGGAACGCCTGCGCATGGCGCCCCCGGAGCAGTTCGACCCCCGGCGCATGGACATGAGGCCATTCTGGGGCGATCCCCGCGACAAGGCGGGTCCCGCCAGGGATTACCGGCCAGACGACGGTTACGGCACCGGCTACGAACGGCGACGCCATGAAAAGGACGATATGCGCGAGCCGGGGTACGACCCCGTCGAGAACGATCCCGACGACAGACGGCGAGGCCGGGGCCGCCGCTGAAGCGCCCCCATACAACCAACCGGATCAAGGAACAAACCATGAAAACTGCGAAGACTCTCATCCTCCCGACCCTGGTGCTTGCACTGACGCAGGCCATGCCCGCCACGGCCGGCGGCTTCAAGGACACCGCCTGGGTGGTTTCCAGCACGCCGGTGTATGAACGCGTCAACGAGCCCCGGCGGGAATGCTGGACCGAACAGGTGGGGTACGAGCGGGTCCGTTCCGGTGACCGGGATTATGGCGGCGCCATTCTGGGCGGCATCGTCGGCGGCCTGCTGGGCAACACCATCGGCAAGGGCAATGGCCGTGGCGTGGCCACCGCCGTGGGCGCCGCCACGGGCGCCATCGCCGGCGATCGCATCGACAACGACGGCAAGGAAGTCCGCGTGTACCACCGCCCCATCTACGAGGAGCGTTGCAGCATCACGGACAACTGGAGCCAGCGGCTGACGGGCTACAACGTGGTGTACCGCTACAACGGCCATGACTACAGCGCCTTCCTGCCCTACGACCCGGGCTCCAGCGTGAAGGTCCGGGTGAACGTCAGCCTGGCGGAGAAATTCTGACCCGGTTTGAACCGCCCCGCTCCTGCCGGTAGAGTGCATGCTTTCCCCATCGGGCTTCGAGTAGCGTGCATTTTCTTCGGGTATTCTGTTTTCTGCTGTGCGCGGCCTGGGCCACCGCCGCGCCGGCCTCCGTGGAGTCGGATTTCAAGGCCGCCCGGGAACATTACCAGAAGGGTAAGATGGACCGCTTCTCCCGGTCCGCCGCCGGCATTCCCAGGGACCACCTGCTGCAACCCTACCTACGCTATTGGCGCCTGAAAGGCGACAATGCCACGCCCGGCGAGATGCAGGCCTTCATCGACGAGTTCCCCGACACCATCCTGGCGGACCGCCTGCGCGTCGAACTGGCGGGCCTGTACGCCCTGGCGGAGAACTGGACCGCCTTCCGCGACCAATACCGAGGCCTTTACCGCCCGCCCCAGGAACTGGCCTGTTACGACATCCACCTGCGTCTGCGGGAGGGAGACGCGAAGGCGGCCCAGGAAGCACGCAACCTCTGGAAAACCGACAAGGATCTGCCCGCCAGCTGCGACCCGCTGTTCGCCACGATGTTCAAGCAGGGCCACCTCACCCAGGAAGACCGTTACCAGCGGCTGCGCCTGGCCCTGGCCAACGGCAGCCTCGGCCTGGCCCGCCACCTGGATGGCCAGCTGCCGGCGGAAGAGCGGATGGAGGCCGATGCCCTGGCCATGGCCCAGCGCCATGGCGACGAACTCATCCAGGCGGGTTCCGGGCGCCGGGCCCAGCGGGAGGCGGCCCTCTATGCCCTGACCCTCTTCGCCAAGCTGGATCCGCCCGGTGCCGCGCGGCAGTGGGAAGTCCACGCCACGAAGTATCCGGAGGCCGAGCAGCGCTATGGGTGGGGCCAGATCGCCATGCACGCCGCCCGCAGGCATGACCCCCGCGCCATGGAATGGTTCGGCCGTGCCGGGCCGGCCGATGCCGCCATCCACAGCGAACTGCAGATCTTGTGGCGAGCCCGCGCCGCCCTGCGGGAAGGCAAATGGGCGGAGGTCTA
>CAZREY010000220.1:0-4985 GCA_964599015.1 uncultured Thiobacillus sp. | reverse complement strand
TGGATCAGTTCCCGCATGTTGCGGGCGCCGGCGCCGGAGGCCGCCTGGTAGGTCATGGGGGATATCCACTCGATCAGGCCCTTGTCGAACAGGCCGCCGATGGCCATGAGCATGAGGGAGACCGTGCAGTTGCCGCCCACATAGGTCCTGATGCCCTTGGCGATGCCGTCCCGGATGACGTGCTTGTTGACCGGGTCCAGGATGATGATGGAGTCGTTATTCATGCGCAGGGTGGAGGCGGCGTCGATCCAGTACCCCTTCCAGCCGCTGGCCATGAGCCGGGGATACACCTCCTTGGTGTAGTCGCCGCCCTGGCAGGTGATGATGATGTCCATGGCCTTCAGCTCGTCGACGCTGTTGGCGTCCTTGAGCGGAGGAACATCCTTGCCGATGTCCGGGCCTTTGCCCCCCACGTTGGAGGTGGTGAAGAACACGGGCTCGATGTGGTCGAAGTCCCGTTCGTCCCGCATCCGGCCCATGAGGACCGAACCCACCATGCCGCGCCAACCGATCAAGCCAACTTTTTTCATTTCATCCACCTAGTCAATCAATTCATCACATGGCGGCGACGACGGCGTCGCCCATGCCCGAGCAGGATACCTTCTCGCAGCCGTCCGTCCAGATATCGGCCGTGCGTTTGCCCTGGGCGATGACCTTCTTCACCGCGTTGTCGATGCGATTGAAGGTGGCCTCGTCGTTGAAGCTGTACTTGAACATCATGGCCACGGACAGGATGGTGGCCAGGGGATTGGCCACGTCCTTGCCGGCGATGTCCGGGGCGGAACCGTGGCTGGGCTCGTACATGCCCTTGTTGTTTTCGTCCAGGGAGGCGGAGGGCAGCATGCCGATGGAGCCGGTGAGCATGGAGGCCTCGTCGGACAGGATGTCGCCGAAGATGTTGCCGGTGACCATGACGTCGAACTGCTTGGGAGCCCGCACCAGCTGCATGGCGGCGTTGTCCACGTACATGTGGGACAGCTCCACTTCCGGGTAGTCCCTGGCCAGGTCGATCATCACCTGGCGCCACAGCTCGGTGGTCTCCAGCACGTTGGCCTTGTCCACGGAGCAGACCTTCCTGTTGCGCTTCATGGCGATGTCGAAGGCGATGCGGCCGATGCGGCGGATCTCCGACTCGGAATAACGCATGGTGTTGATGCCTTCCCGCTCACCGTTGTCCAAGGTGGAAATGCCCCGGGGCTGGCCGAAGTAGATGTCGCCGGTGAGTTCCCGCACGATCATCAGGTCCAGGCCGGACACCACCTCGGGCTTCAGGGTGCTTGCTCCGGCCAGCTCGGGGTACAGCAGGGCCGGGCGCAGGTTGGCGAACAGGTTCAGGCCCTTGCGGATGCGCAGCAGGCCGCGCTCGGGACGCATATCCCGGGGCAGGGTGTCGTACTTCCAGTCGCCCACGGCCCCCAGCAGCACGGCGTCGGCCTCCCGGGCCAGCTTGAAGGTGGCCTCGGGCAGAGGGTCCTTGGCGGCCTCGTAGCCGGCGCCGCCGATGGGGGCCTCCTCCATCTCGATCTTCAGGCCGTCGGCCTTAAGCACGTTCAACACCTTGACCGCCTGGGCGACGATCTCCGGGCCGATGCCGTCACCCGGCAATACCGCGAGCTTCATTGTTTACTCCTTGGGGAATCGGGAAATGGGAAACGGGAAATGCAGCCCCCCACGTTTCCCTTTTCCCGTTTCTCGTTTCTCGATTCACGAAAACAGCCAGGGCGCCCGCGCCTTGCGCAGGGCCTCGTAGGCCTGGATCCTGTCGGTGAGCTGGAGGGTCAGGCCGATGTCGTCCAGGCCGTTCAGCAGCCGGTGCTTCCGTTCCGCATCCACGTCGAAGGGGTAGGACTCGCCGGCGGGGGTGGTCACGGTCTGGTCCGCCAGGTCCACCACCAGACGATAGCCCTCGCTGGCTTCGGTTGCCATGAACAGGCGGTCCACCACCTCGGCGGACAGCACGATGGGCAGCAGGCCGTTCTTGAAGCAGTTGTTGTAGAAGATGTCGGCGAAGCTGGGGGCGATGATGGCGCGGAAGCCATAGTCCTCCAGGGCCCAGGGGGCATGTTCCCGGGACGAGCCGCAGCCGAAGTTCTCCCTGGCCAGCAGCACGGAGGCCCCCTGGTAGCGGGGCTGGTTCAGCACGAAGTCCGGGTTCAGGGGCCGCTGGCTGTTGTCCATGCCGGGCTCGCCGTGGTCCAGGTAGCGCCATTCGTCGAAGGCGTTGGGGCCGAAGCCCGTGCGCTTGATGGACTTCAGGAACTGCTTGGGGATGATGGCGTCCGTGTCCACGTTGGCGCGATCCAGGGGCGCCACCAGGCCGTCCAGCCGGGTGAAAGGCTTCATCGCGTGGACCTCTGGATGGCGTCGCCCGCCTTCTCGATGTCCTGGCCGATGCCGCGTACGGTGTTGCAGCCGTAGATGCTGAACACCACGCCCACGGCCACCAGCAGCAGGACCACCTTCACCACCCCCAGGACGATCCACTTGCGGGGGATGCCTGCGGATTCATTGGTCATATCGCTCATTTCGCCACCTCACGAATATCCACAAAATGTCCAAACACGGCTGCTGCCGCCGCCATGGCCGGGCTCACCAGATGGGTGCGCCCCCCCTGCCCCTGGCGACCCTCGAAGTTTCGATTCGAGGTGGAGGCGCAGCGTTCCCCCGGCTCCAGCCGGTCCGCGTTCATGGCCAGGCACATGGAGCAGCCGGGCTCCCGCCACTCGAAGCCCGCCTCGGTGAACACCTTGTCCAGGCCTTCCGCCTCCGCCTGGGCCTTGACCAGGCCGGAACCGGGCACCACCAGGGCCTGCTTGACGTTGGCGGCCACCTTGCGCCCCTTCGCCACATGGGCGGCTTCGCGCAGGTCCTCGATGCGGGAGTTGGTGCAGGAGCCGATGAACACCTTGTCCACCTGTATCTGGCTGATGGGGGTGTGGGGCGCCAGGCCCATGTACTGCAGGGCCCGCTCCCAGTCGGATTTCTTCACCGGGTTGGGGGCCTCGGCGGGGTCCGGCACCCGGCCGTCCACGGGCACCACCATCTCCGGCGAGGTGCCCCAGGTGACCTGGGGACGGATCGCGGCGGCATCCAGTTCCACCACCGCGTCGAACTTGGCCCCCTCGTCGGACACCAGGGTGCGCCACCAGGCCACGGCCTTGTCCCACATTTCCCCCTGGGGCGCCTGGGGCTTGCCGCGCAGGTAGTCGATGGTGGTGTCGTCCACCGCCACCAGGCCCGCCCGGGCACCGGCCTCGATGGCCATGTTGCACAGGGTCATGCGGCCTTCCATGGACAGGCCGCGGATGGCGGAGCCGCCGAATTCCATGGCGTAGCCCGTGCCGCCGGCGGTGCCGATGCGGCCGATGACCGCCAGGACGATGTCCTTGGCGGTCACGCCCATGGGCAGCTTGCCCTCCACCTTGATCAGCATGGCCTTGGACTTCTTCTGCCACAGGCACTGGGTGGCCAGGACATGCTCCACCTCGGAGGTGCCGATGCCGAAGGCCAGGGCGCCGAAGGCCCCGTGGGTGCTGGTGTGGGAATCGCCGCACACCAGGGTCACGCCGGGCTGGGTGAAGCCCTGCTCCGGGCCGATGACGTGGACGATGCCCTGGCGGCGGTCGTTCATGCCGAACTCGTTGAGGCCGAAGTCGTGGCAGTTGGCGTCCAGGGTCTCCACCTGGGTGCGGGATACAGGATCGGCGATGCCCGCGTGGCGGTCGGTGGTGGGCACGTTGTGGTCCGGCGTGGCCAGCACGGAATTGATGCGCCACAGCTTGCGGCCGTTCATGCGCAGGCCCTCGAAGGCCTGGGGGCTGGTCACTTCATGGACCAGGTGGCGGTCGATGTAGATCAGGGCCGTGCCGTCCGGCTCCACGTGGACCACGTGGTCGTCCCACAACTTGTCGTAAAGCGTGCGTGCGCTCATGGCGAAACCGCGTATCGGAAAAGTTGTGAATTATTGCATTTTCAAGGGCCTAGCTGCCAGCTTCCGGCAGGGGCCCACGGCCTTTCAGGGCGAAGATGAGGGCCGCCAGCAACGCGAAGCCGGAAGCCAGGGCGAAGGTCTCGGCGCTGCCCAGGCTGTCCCAGGCCCCGCCGGCGTAGAGGCTGCCGAAGGTGCCCCCCACGCCGAAGGCCAGGCTGTTGTACAGGGCCTGGCCCCGGGCCTGGTTCTTGCCCACGAAGTAGCGATGCACCAGGGCCATGGCCGAGGCATGGTACGCGCCGAAGGTCAGGGCATGGAGGAGCTGGGCGAACAGCAGTACCGGCAGGTTGTCCGCAAGCCAGCCGATGAGCACGAAGCGCAGGCTCGCCGCCAGCAGGGTGAAGAGCAGGACGGTCTCCGGCCGCACCCGGGCGAACACCCGGGGCATCACCAGGAACACGCCGATCTCGCACACCACCCCCAGGGCCCAGAGCCAGCCCGCCAGACTCTTGCTGTAGCCCGTCTCAACCAGGTGGATGGTGAAGAAGGTGTAATAGGGGCCATGGGCGGCGGCCATGAGCAGGGCGGCCACGATCAGCGCCCACACCTCGGGACGGCGTGCCACCCGGCCCAGGGGCACGTGCTCATGCTCATGGCGCACCATCTCCGCCTCCGGCATCACCCGGGCGGTGAGCACGATGCCCACCAGGAGGCCGAACACCACCCACAGCACCAGGCTGACGGGAAAGTGATCCAGGGCCGCCCCCAGGCCCACCACCACCAGGATGAAGCCCACGGAGCCCCACAGGCGGATGCGGCCGTAGCGTTCCGTGCGCTCCTTCAGGTGGGACAGGGTGGTGGCCTCCACCAGGGGCAGGGAGGCACTCCAGAAGAAGCTGATGAGGCTCATCACCAGGAACAGGGACCAGAAGGTGGTGGCCCAGAACACGCCGATGAAGGCCACCAGGCAGACAATCGCAGCGAGCTGGACAATCGTGACGCGCTTGCCGGTCCGGTCGGCGATGTGCCCCCAGACATTGGGGGCGAAGATGCG